>NZ_LSKG01000017.1:0-518 GCF_001557005.1 Sphingomonas sp. CCH15-F11
GGGGGGTCTTTTGGGGCGGGCGGCGAGGCCCCTCCACCATTCGCCTTTGGCGAATGGTCCCCCTCCCCGAGCGGGCTCGGGGAGGATCTTTAGAGGAGAATGGGCATGGCGGTGGAGCGGGGAAGCGCGTTTTTGCTGAAGGTGGGCGATGGCGGATCGCCGGTCGCGTTCGCGACGGTCGCGGGGCTGCGGACGACGCAATTGTCCGTGAACGGCGAGGCGGTGGTCATCACCAGCAAGGGGTCGGGTGGCTGGCGCGAATTGCTGTCGGGCGCGGGCGTGCGGTCGGTGAGCGTGTCGGGCGCGGGCGTGTTCACCGGGTCGGCGGCGGAGGCGCGGGTGAAGGCCAATGCGCTGGCGGGGACGATCGACGATTACCGGCTGAGCTTTGAGAGCGGTGAGACGATGACCGGGCGGTTCCTGGTCACGCGGCTGGATTATGCCGGGGATTTCAACGGCGAGCGTAATTACACGTTGAGCCTGGAGAGTTCCGGGCCGGTGGTGAGCGGGTGAGGGGG
>NZ_LSKG01000178.1:0-26392 GCF_001557005.1 Sphingomonas sp. CCH15-F11
GGCGCAGGGGCCCCCGCAAAGTAGTACTTTGCGGGGAACCCCGAAGGCCGGGGCCACTGCCCGCCCTAGCTCCCCTGCGGTACCCTGCCCTGCCCCGGCATCCGGCATGCCTTGATCGCGGCGGGGTCGGGACGCGGGCCCGCAACCCGGAACGTCGCCATGTATCCGCCCGCCGACGCCATCGGCTGAAGGTCGACCAGCGCATAGCCGACCGCCGCGAATTCGCAGCGCAGCAGCGCGGGCGGCGTGCCGTGATTCTGGGTCGGGCGGTCGGCATCGACCACGATCACGCGGCCGTCGGGGCGCAGCGACGGGCGCATCCGCCACAGGAACGCATAGGGTTCCTCGATCTCATGGTACATGTGGACCATCAGGATGCGGTCGAAACTGTTCTCGGGCAGGCGCGGATCCGCGGGCAGGCCCAGGCGCACGCTGACATTGTCGAGCCGCTCGCGCGTCACGCGTTCGGCCAGCGCGTCGCGGGTGGCGGGAATGATGTCCTCCGCCAGCACGCGCCCGTCCGCGCCGACGCGCTGCGCCAGGCGGATGGTATAATAGCCTTCGCCCGCCCCGATATCCGCCACCGTCATGCCGGGGCGGATGCCCGCGCGGTCCATCACTCGGTCGGCTTCGTTGACCCGGTCGCGCGCTTCCTCGGTCGACCAGCGGGTCGAGACGATCGAGGCGACCGGACGGTCGGCGGCAGGAAAGGGACCGGCATCGTCCGCCTTGAGCTCATCGGCGGCGTTGGTCCGCGCCTCGCACCCCGCCACCAGGCACAGCGCCGCGAGCCCGACAAGGCGGGCGACGGCGGCCGGGCCGGGCGGACCGCGGCGCACGCTAGTCGACATCCTCGACTTCGACCTTCTCGCCGGTCACGCGCTGGGACAGCGCGGCGGCCATGAACGGGTCGAGATCGCCATCGAGCACGTCGCCCGGGCTGGTCGAGGTCATGCCGGTGCGCAGGTCCTTCACCAGCTGATAGGGCTGGAGGACATAGGAACGGATCTGGTGGCCCCAGCCGATGTCGGTCTTGGTCGCGTTCTGGGCATTGGCCACCGCCTCGCGCTCCGCCAGCTCGCGCTCATAAAGGCGCGCGCGCAGCTGGTTATAAGCCTCCGCCTTGTTCTTGTGCTGGCTGCGCTGGTTCTGGCACTGGACGACGATGCCGGTCGGCAGGTGGGTGATGCGCACCGCCGAGTCGGTCGTGTTGATGTGCTGCCCGCCCGCACCCGACGCGCGATAGGTGTCGATGCGCAGCTCGCTTTCGTTGATCTCGACCTCGATATTGTCGTCGATCACCGGATAGACCCACACCGACGAGAAACTGGTGTGGCGCCGCGCCGAGCTGTCATAGGGGCTGATCCGCACCAGGCGGTGAACGCCGCTTTCGGTCTTGGCATAGCCATAGGCGTTCTCGCCCTTGACCAGCAGCGTCGCCGACTTGATCCCGGCCTGCTCGCCGGCATGATAGTCGATCAGCTCGACCTTCATCCCGCGCCGCTCGGCCCAGCGCGTGTACATGCGCTGGAGCATTTCGGCCCAGTCCTGGCTTTCGGTGCCGCCCGCGCCCGAATTGATCTCGATATAGGTGTCGTTGGCGTCGGCCTCGCCGTTCAACAGCGCCTTCACCTTGTCGGCATCGGCGCGCACCGCCAGCTGGCCGAGCGCGGCGACGCCCTCGTCGACCATCGCGTCGTCACCCTCGGCCTCGGCCATTTCGATCAGTTCGACCGTGTCGGACAGTTCCTGCTCGATCGCCCGCGTCGCGCCGATCGCCTCGTCCAGGCGGCGGCGTTCGCGCATCACGTCCTGGGCGAGCTTGGGATTGTCCCACAGGCTCTGGTCCTCGACCCGCGCGTTGAGCTCGTCCAGCCGGCGCAACGCACGGTCCCAGTCGAGGAAGCGGCGCAACAAGGCCAAGGCGTCCCGGATCGTCTCAATATGTCCCTGCGCTTCGGCGCGCATTCACTGTCTCCAAAAAACCGCCACGGTCCGGATGGTGGCCATGGCGGACGCATGCCCGGAACCGGCGCGGGCTAGTAGATTCCGCCCTCTCTTTGCAAGAAGTCGCTGTCGCGGGCCCGCGCGGCGGGCGTTTCGGCGGCCTTCTCGACCGGGCGCGCCGCGCGTTCGGTGCGACGCGCGGTGCGCAGCGGCTCGCTTTCCGGCTTGAACGCTTCCCAGATCACCGCCGGCTTTGGATCGCCGGTGGCCGGCCACGAGCCGGTCACCGGCCGCCCGCTCGCCCGGTCGACGCGCGAGATGCGCGTGCCCGCCGGCGCGCGGAAGGGAAGCACCGGCAACCCGGCATAGGCCTTTTGCGCGAACGCCTTGAAAATCGGCGCAGCGATCGTCCCGCCCTGGGCATAGCCACCGAGATTGGCGGGCGAATCGTAACCGAGATACAGCCCCGCGATCATCTGGGGCGTGCCGCCGATGAACCACACGTCGCGCGGGCCGTTCGACGTGCCGGTTTTGCCCATGATCGGGCGTTTCAGGTCGCGCAGCGTCGTCGCGGTGCCGCGTTCGATCACACCCTCCATCACATGCACCATCTGGTATGCGCTGACCGGATCGACCAGCTGGCGCGCGCGGGTGCGCGGACGCGGCATCGGGCCACCGTCCCAGTCGTCGGCGTTGCAGCGCGCGCAGGGGCGCCAATTTTCGGGCCAGATCACCCGGCCACGCCGGTCCTGGACATAATCGATCAGCGTCGGTCGCAGCGCCCGGCCCTGATTGGCCAGGATCGCATAGGCGTTGACCATGCGCATGACGGTCGTCTCGCCCGCGCCCAGGGCAAAGGAGAGATAGCGGGGATATTGCCCGACCCCCAGCGTCTTCATCACCTGGGTCACGCGGTCCATGCCGGTCTGCGCGGCCAGGCGCACCGTCATCTGGTTGCGCGACTGTTCAATGCCCCAGCGCAGCGTGCGCGGCCCCGCCGAGCGCGCATTGCCGAAGTTGCGGAAGCATTTGACCCCCAGCCCTGCGCCCTGGTCGACGCAGAACGGCCCGTCGACGATGATCGACGCCGGGGTCAGCCCCGCTTCAAGTGCGGCGGTATAGACCACCGGCTTGATCGTCGATCCCGGCTGACGCATCGCCTGGGTCGCGCGGTTGAATGCCTGGATGCGCGAATCGAACCCGCCCTGCATCGCCAGCACGCGGCCGGTCGCGGGCTGTTCGACGACCATCCCGCCCGACACGCGCGGAACCGAGCGCAGGGCAAAGCCGCCGCCGGCGGGCGCCACCGCGATGACATCGCCTGGTTTCAGCGCATCAAAGGCCGCCCCGCCGCGGCCGCGCACCGGCATCGCCGCGTCGCTGCGCTCCAGTGTGGCCGTCCGCCCGTCGGTGAAGCCGATCGTCGCTGCCCCTGCGTCCCTTGCCACCACCACGGCGGCGCGCCAGTCCTGATAGGTCAGCGCAATGTTGGTCGCCGCGAAAGGCCCCCGCCAGTCGTCGCCCGCAAAATCGACCGTCGCGATCGGCCCGGACCAGCCGCGCCCGCGTTCGAACCGGATCAGCCCGTCGCGCATCGCCTGCGCGGCATATTCCTGAAGCGCCGGATCGAGCGACGTGCGCACCCACAGCCCGCCCGCATAGACGCTGTGCGGACCGTCCTTGCTGTCCTGTCCGAAGCGTTCGAGCAGCTCGCGACGCACTTCCTCGATGAAATAGCCGCCCGATGGCAGCGGCGGGCGCGCGCCGCGCTGAAAGGTGACGAGCGGTGTCGCCACCGCCTCGCGATACTGCGCCTCGGTGATGAAGTCGTTGCGCCGCATTTCGCCCAGCACCCAGTTGCGCCGGGCGAGCGCGCGATCATGGTTGCGCACCGGATCGTAGTTGGACGGCCCCTTTGGCAGGATCGCCAGATAGGCGAACTGTGGGAGGGTGAGCTCGGACAGCGGCTTGCCGAAATAGGCATCGGCCGCAGCTTCGACGCCATAGGCGTTGCGGCCGAGGAAGATCTGGTTGAGATAAAGCTCGAGGATCTGTTGCTTGGTCAGCGTGTCTTCGATCCGATAGGCGAGCAGCGCCTCGCGCGCCTTGCGGACATAGCTTACCTCGTTGGTGAGCAGCAGGTTCTTGGCCACCTGTTGCGTGATCGTCGACGCGCCAACGGGACGGCCGTCGCTGCGCAGATTGGTGATCAGCGCGGCGACGATGCCCGGATAGTCGACCCCGCCATGCTCGAAAAAGGTTCGGTCCTCCGCCGCCAGATAGGCCTTGACCAGCAGGTCGGGATATTCGTCGAACGCCAGCTCGACGCGCCGTTCGCGCGCATAGGAGTGGATCGGCTCGCCGGCGATGTCGCGCACATTAGTGGGCAGCGGCGGTTCATAGGTGCGCAGCGCATCGACCGACGGCAGGTCGCGGCCGATCAGCAGCCACAGCGCCAGCACGCCCAGCCCCGCGACCAGCGCCACCCAGGCGATCAGGCGAAACCACCAGCGCCCGCGCCACCGGCCCAACATCGCGCGCCATCCGCCGGCGGAACCGGCATCGGGCCTCAGCAGCAATTCTTCGGCGGACGCATCACGAACGGTCATCGCCGCGCGTTCTAGCAGGAATCATTTCCGGTGCCAGCGTCAAGCCGGCCCGACCGGCCGGATCGCCGCTCAGCGGGGTTGCGACGCCAGCCGCCGCGCGAAATGCACCTCGACCGCCCGGGCCATGCCGGCGGCAATTCCGTCCTGTCCGGCCCGCGACGCCAGCCGTTCGGCATCGGCGGGATTGGAGACATAGCCCGCCTCGAACAGGACGGAGGGCAGGTCGGGCGCCTTGAGCACGACCAGCGAAGCCATGCGGTGAAAACGGGCGCGCATCGGCACCCGGTCGGCCAGCGCGCGCGCGAGCAGGTCGACGAAACCGGCCGACGCGGTCATCGTCTCGCGCTGGGCGAGGTCGATCAGGATCGAGGACACATCCGCCTGCGCCCCGTCGAGATCGACGCCGGCGAGCAGGTCGGCGCGGTTCTCGCGCGCGGCCAGCCGTGCAGCCTCCTTGTCGGAGGCGACTTCGGACAGCGTGTAGGCGCTCGCGCCGCTGGCGGCGGTCGACTGCGCGCTGTCGCAATGGATCGAGACGAACAGGTCGGCGCGCAGGCGCCGTGCGATGCCATAACGTTCCTGAAGCACGAGGAAGCGGTCGTCGTCGCGCGTCAACGCCACGCGCACCCGCCCGTCCGCGACCAGCCGGTCGCGGATCGCGCGCGCGATCGCCAGCGTCAGGTCCTTTTCGCGCAGGCCATCGGAAACCGCGCCGGGATCGTGGCCGCCATGGCCGGGATCGATCACGACGAGCGGCCGGGTCGGATCGCCACCCGCGACCGTGGGCAGCGGCGGCGCGGGCCGCGCGGGCGGCAGCGCGATGCGCACCCGCTCCGGCGGCACCGCGGCGGCGGCGACATAGCTGAACGGCGGCAGCAAGCCGGCGCGCCGTTCCGCCAGCGCACGGGCAAAGCGCGCATCCGCGGTCGGGACGACGGTGACGCGCAGCTCGGTGCGCGGCGCGATGCCGGGCGGCCGGGCGCGGATCGCCCCGGCCCCCGCATCGATGTCGATCGCGATCGCCGGACCCGCGCCCAGTCGCGCATCGGCACGCACGATCAGCCGGCCGGGCGCGATTTCCATCCCGTCGATCAACCCCGCCCAGCCCGGAATGCCCCAGCACCAGGCGGCGATCAGTGCCATCAGCGCGCTCACCCGGGCGATATGGCCGGGCGATCCCGCACCGGTCCAGCTTTATTGCGTAACGATGCCCGTGGGGCATGCGAATGGCGCGGAAAACTTGCCGTGCCAGCGGTGTTGCCGCGTGCGCGACGCGATGCTACCTAGGTGACCGACTGGGGATGATCCCGGTCGTTTCGCCGGGACCGCGCGATCGCGCACCTTAGTTCCCGGTTCATCAGGTTGACGCGCGCATGTGGCAATTTTCCCTCGATCTGCTCGAAACGGCCCTATCCGGCCGGGAGCAGGCGATGGTGGAGGCGCCGGACCACTGGTCCGGCCGTGCCGGGCGCGCAGAAGCAATTAGCGAAATCCGCGGCGGCGGTGCCAATCCGGCCCGCTCGACCCGCCTTTATCGCCGCGCGTCCGCGCGTATCGCGGACCGGCGCGGCCGGAGACATCATAATGACCACGCGTATGCTGATCGACGCTCGCCACCGGGAGGAAACCCGGGTCGCGGTCGTCAAGGGAAACCGGATCGAGGAGTTTGACTTCGAATCCGCCGAGCGCAAACAGCTCAAAGGCAATATCTATCTCGCCAAGGTAACCCGCGTCGAACCCTCGCTGCAGGCGGCGTTCGTCGATTATGGCGGCAATCGCCACGGTTTCCTGGCGTTCAGTGAAATCCATCCCGATTATTACCAGATCCCCAAGGAAGACCGCGAAGCGTTGCTGCGCGAGGAAGCCGAGCATGCCGCCGAGGAAGCGGCGCTGCGCGCGGCCGAGGAAGGCGACGACGACGATCACGACGGCGACGACGACGAGCGCGCCGATGCCGATCACGACCATGACGATGCCGACCACGACGACGAACATGGCGAAGCGGGCGACGAGGGCGGACCCCGCCGGCGCGGCCGCAACGGCGGCGATGACGCGGTGGAGGCGCTGCGCCAGCGGCGCATGAACCTGCGCCGTCGCTACAAGATCCAGGACGTGATCCGCCGCCGCCAGGTGCTGCTGGTCCAGGTCGTCAAGGAGGAGCGCGGCAACAAGGGCGCGGCGCTGACCACCTATCTGAGCCTTGCCGGGCGTTATTGCGTGCTGATGCCCAACACCGCGCATGGCGGCGGCATCAGCCGCAAGATCAGCAACGCCGGCGACCGCAAGCGGCTGAAGTCGATCATGGCCGACCTGCAGCTGCCGCCGACGATGGGCTGCATCGTCCGCACCGCCGGGCTTCAGCGCACCAAGGTCGAGATCAAGCGCGATTTCGATTATCTGGCGCGGCTGTGGGACGGCATCCGCGAAACCACACTGCAATCCTCCGCGCCCGCGCTGGTCTATGGCGACAGCGACCTGATCAAGCGCGCCATCCGCGACATCTACAACCGCGACATCGACGAGGTGATCGTCGAGGGCGAGGAGGGCTATCGCCAGGCCAAGGAGTTCATGAAGCTCCTGATGCCGAGCCACGCGCGGCGGGTGAAGCAATATGCCGACGCGGTGCCGCTGTTCCAGCGTCACCATGTCGAGGACCAGCTGGCGGCGATGTACCATCCGGTCGTCCAGCTGAAATCGGGCGGCTACCTGGTGATCAACCCGACCGAGGCGCTGGTGTCGATCGACATCAACTCGGGCCGTTCGACGCGCGAGCACAATATCGAGCAGACCGCGACCCAGACCAATCTGGAAGCCGCGCAGGAAATCGCGCGCCAGCTGCGCCTGCGCGACATGGCGGGCCTGGTCGTCATCGACTTCATCGACATGGACCACGGATCGAACGTCCGGAAGGTCGAAAAGGCGATGAAGGAGGCGCTGAAGAACGATCGCGCCCGCATCCAGGTCGGCCGGATCAGCTCGTTCGGGCTGATGGAGATGAGCCGCCAGCGGCTGCGCACCGGCGTGCTCGAAGCATCGACCCGCCAGTGTCCGCATTGCGAGGGCACCGGCCTGGTCCGCACCGCGTCGTCGGCCGGGCTGTCGGCGCTGAGGCTGATCGAGGACGAGGCGGCGCGCGGCCGCGGCAGCCAGCTGACGCTGCGCGCCAGCCAGGAAGCCGCGCTCTACGTGCTCAACAAGAAGCGCGGCGAGCTGGCGGAGATCGAGCTGCGCTATGGCGTGTCGATCGAGGTCGCGACCGACGGCGAGCTGGAAGGCGCGCGGATGTCGGTCGAGGCGTCGGGCCCGCCGCCCGCCTTTACGCCGAAGTTCGAGCCGATCGCGGACGATGTAGAGGATGACGACTATCCCGAGGTCGAGGAGGATTTCGAGGAAGAGGACGAACCCGCCGCCCGCGAGGCGCAGCCGCGACGCGACGCCGGGGAGAGCGAGGCCGACGGCGCGCGCCGTCGCCGCCGCCGCCGCCGGGGACGGCGCGGCCGCAATCGGGAGGATGGCGAGCTCGAAACGGACGGCACGTCCGACGATCGCGGGTCCGGCGATCGTGACGATGCCGAAGACGCGGATGGCGGCGAGGAGACGCCCCGCGACGAGCGCGAGGCGACGGGCCAGGCCGAAAGCGCCGAAGCCGGCGAGCGTCGCAAGCGCCGTCGTCGCGGTCGTCGCGGCGGACGGCGACCGGAGGGCGACGACGCGATCGTCGCCGACACCGACAATGCGCCCGCACCGATGATCGCCGCGAAGACCGACGAAGCCGACGAAGCCGAGGTGGACGCGGAAGCGCCGATCGCGCCGATGGACGCGCCGGCCAAGCCCAAGCGCAGCCGCCGCCGGACCGCCAAGGCCGACATCGCCGACATCGCCGATGAGACGGTGTCGGTCGAGACGGTCGCCGCGGCACCTGTATCGGAAGCGCCGGCAACGGCCGAACCGACGAAGCTCGACCCGCCGGCCGAACCGGTCAAGGCGCGTCGTACCCGGCGCAAGGCAGCGGAACCCGCCGAATCGGTCGAGCCGGCGGTGCCGGCAGCCGAAACGCCGGTGGCCGAGGCGGAAGCCGCCGCGAAGCCCAAGGCGCGGCGCACGCGCCGCAAGGCGGATGCCGCGCCCGTTGCCGACGCCCCGGCGGAACCGGAGCCGGCGACGACCGAACCGGCGACGGATCCCGCGCCGGTCGATGCGGAAGCCGCCGACGGTGCGGGTGAAACGGTCGAAGCGGCCATGGCGAGCGGCCCGCCCCGGCGCGGCTGGTGGCAGCGCACCTTTGGTGCGTGATCGCCGCGGGCGCTCGAACGCGTGCGATCGGGCGGCATTGACGGGCTTCAGCGCCCGTTCATGCCGCCGCGCCGAACGCGGGCGTGACGTGCGCAGCCCCGCACGATAAGGTAGCGGTCGATGGCCTGGTTCAAGCGTTTCGCCCTGATGCTGATGATGGCGTGCCTGTTGGCGGCGCTGCCGGCGCGAGCGCAGTCGATCCTGCGCGATGCGGAAACCGAAGCCTATCTGAACGACATTTCCCGCCCGCTGATCGAGGCGGCGGGACTGTCGCCCCAGAATGTCCGGATCATCCTGATCAATTCAAAGGAGATCAACGCGTTCGTCGCGGGCGGACAGGCGGTCTACATCCACAGCGGACTGATCGACGCGGCGGGAAGCAGCAACGAGATCCAGGGCGTCATCGCCCACGAACTGGGCCACGTCGTCGGCGGTCACGTGCCGTTGCAGGGCCAGATCGCCAAGGGTGCGACCGGCATTTCACTGCTCAGCCTGGCGCTGGGCGTGGCCGCGATCGCAGCCGGCGCGGGCGAGGCGGGCGCGGGCATCCTGGCGGCGGGCCAGCGCGCCGCGATCGGCAGCTACCTGGCCTATTCGCGTCAGCAGGAGGCACAGACCGACGCCGCCGGCGTGCGCTTTCTGAACGGCGCGGGGATCAGCGGCCGGGGAATGCTGGAATTCTTCAAGCGGCTCCAGAACCTCGAATATCGCCTCGCGATTCCGCAGAACAATGCCTATGAGCGCACCCACCCGCTCACCGGCCAGCGCCTCGCTTTCCTGACCGACGAGCTGACCGCCTCGCCCAATTTCAACAAGCCGAGCGATCCCGCGCTCGAGCTGCGCTTTCGCCGCGTCCAGGCGAAGCTGCGCGGCTATGTCAACGATCCCCAGGACACGCTGCGCATGTATCCCGCCAGCGACACGAGCGTGCCGGCGCGCTACGCCCGCGCTTATGCCTGGCACAAGTCGGGCTATCCCAAGCAGGCGGAGGCGGAGACCGACGCCCTAATCGCGCTCGCCCCCAACGATCCCTATTTCCTCGAGCTCGAGGGCCAGATCCTGCTCGAATCGGGCAAGCCCGTGCAGGCGCTCGTCCCGCTGCGCGCCGCGACCGACGGAACGCGCAGCAACCCGCTGATCGCGACGACCTTCGGACATGCGCTGATTGCGACGGAGAACCCGGCGAACCTTGACGAGGCCGAGGCGGTCCTGCGCCTGGCGGTCAACCGCGACAATGAAAATCCCTTTGCCTGGTTTCAGCTCGGCACCGTCTATGCGCGCAAGGGCGATACCGCGCGGACCGCGCTCGCCACCGCCGAGCGGGCGAGCATCACCGGCGATTTTGCAACCGCGATGCGCAGTGCCAGCGCCGCGGTCGCCGGCCTGCCCCAAGGGTCGAACGACTGGCTGCGTGCCCAGGACATCCTGATCACCACGCGGTCCGTGCTCGCGGATCGCCCCGAACTGCTGCGCCGGTAATCGATGAAAGCGCCGATCGAATGGAACGCCTGATGCGCAACCCGCTGGTGCTCATTGCCCTGATGATCCTGTCCGGCGCGGTCGGCGCCGGGCTGTTTGCCGCCGCGCGCCCCTGGATCGGCGGCGCAACCGCTGCTTCCGGGGCGACCGACGGCGCGGCGGTGCGCAGCTATCTGCTCGCCAATCCCGAAGTCATACCCGAGGCGCTGGAGCGGCTGCAGGCGCGCGAGACCGCGCGTCAGGTCGCGGCGAACCGCGGGGCGATCACTACCGCCTTCGCCGGTGCCGCAGCGGGCGCGAAGCAGGGCGACGTCACCGTTGCGGTATTCATGGATTATGCCTGCGGCTTCTGCCGCGCCAGCCTGCCCGCGATCGCACAGCTGATCGCCACCGATCCCAAGGTTCGCATCGTCTATCGCGAACTGCCCGTGCTGAGCGCGCAGAGCCGCGTCGCCGCCGAATGGGCGCTGGCCGCAGCCGAGCAGGGCAGATATCGCGGCTTTCACGATGCGGTGTTCGCCGCCGGCCAGGTCAGCGAGGGATCGGTTGCCGCGGCCGCGCGCACCGCCGGCCTCGACCTGGCGCGCGCAGAGCGCGTGCGCCTGTCCCCCGCGGTCGAGAACGAGCTCACCAACAACCTCGCGATCGCGCGCCAGCTCGGCGTCTCGGGCACCCCGGCCTGGGTCGTCGGCGACCGCGTGCTTTCGGGCGTCCAGACCTTCGAGGGACTTCGCGACGCCGTCGCGGCGGCGCGCGCGCCGCGCTGAGTGTCATTGCGATCGTGGTTGGGTTACCCTAGCTATATTGCTCGAGTTCAAACCCGAACCGCTCATCCTGAGTAGGGACTGAGCCTGGCGAAGGCCCGTATCGAAGGACGGACGGCGCGTGCATCCTTCGGTACGCCATTTCGACAAGCTCAATGGCTACTCAGGATGCGCGGGCTTGGCCCAGCCATCTCGTCCCCACCCATTTTCCCCAGGGACCCCGCTTATGCCACCCATTTTGTCGCTTGCCGGGGTCGGCAAGACTTATGCCTCGGGCCATCGCGCGCTGGCCGCCGTCGATCTCGACATCCGGCGCGGCGAGATCTTCGCGCTGCTCGGCCCCAATGGTGCGGGCAAGACGACGCTGATCAGCATCATTTGCGGCATCGTCACGCCGACGTCGGGGACGATCCGGGTCGGCGACGTCGATGCGCTCAGCGACTATCGCCGGGC
Organism: Sphingomonas sp. CCH15-F11; assembly: GCF_001557005.1. Lineage (NCBI taxonomy): Bacteria > Pseudomonadati > Pseudomonadota > Alphaproteobacteria > Sphingomonadales > Sphingomonadaceae > Sphingomonas > Sphingomonas sp. CCH15-F11. The sequence continues at coordinate 11,546 of NZ_LSKG01000178.1, forward strand.
GCGCGCGATGATCGGCCTCGTACCCCAGGAACTGTCCGTCGACATGTTTGAAACGGTCTGGTCGACGATCCGCTTCAGCCGCGGACTGTTCGGCAAGGCACCCGACGACGCCTATCTCGAACAGGTGCTCAGGGACCTGTCGCTGTGGGACAAGCGCAAGTCGAAGATCATGGAGCTGTCGGGCGGCATGAAGCGCCGCGTACTGATCGCCAAGGCGCTCTCGCACGAACCCGAGCTGCTGTTCCTCGACGAACCCACCGCGGGCGTCGACGTGGCGCTGCGCCGCGACATGTGGCGGCTGGTCCACCGGCTGCGCGAGAAGGGCACCACGATCATCCTCACCACCCATTATATCGAGGAGGCAGAGGAAATGGCCGACCGTATCGGCGTGATCAATCACGGCGAGTTGCTGCTGGTCGAGGACAAGGCCGAGCTGATGGCGAAACTCGGCACGCGCGAGCTGAACATCGCGCTGAGCGAGCCGATGCAGACGGTGCCGCCCGAGCTCGGCGAATGGCAGCTCGCGCTCGCCGATGACGGCCATCGCCTGCGCTATCGCTTCGATGCGCGCGCCGAACGCACCGGCATCCCGTCGCTGCTGCGGCGGATGAGCGATCTGGACATCGCCTTCACCGATCTCGAAACGTCGAAGAGCTCGCTCGAGGACATTTTTGTCGGCCTTGTCGCCGAACAGCGGGAGGCGCGCCCATGAATCCGCGCGGCGTAATTGCGATCTATCGCTTCGAAATGGCGCGGGCGCAGCGCACCTTGTGGCAGTCGCTCGTCACCCCGGTCATCACCACGTCGCTCTATTTCATCGTGTTCGGCGGTGCGATCGGATCGCGGATGCAGTCGGTCGACGGGGTCAGCTATGGCGCGTTCATCGTCCCCGGGCTGATCATGCTGACGCTGCTGACCCAGTCGCTAACCAACGCGTCGTTCGGCATCTATTTCCCCAAATTCACCGGCACGATCTACGAGCTCCTGTCCGCGCCGATCTCGCCCGTCGAACTGGTCATCGGCTATGTCGGTGCGGCGGCGACCAAGTCGGTGATCATCGGGCTGATCATCCTGGCGACCGCCAGCCTGTTCACCGAACTGCCCATCCGCCACCCGGTCGCGATGATCCTGTTCCTCGTGCTGACCGCCGTCGCGTTCAGCCTGGCGGGCTTCATCATCGGCATCTGGGCGAAGGGGTTCGAGCAGCTGAATTTCGTGCCGGCGCTGCTGATCACCCCGCTGACCTTTCTGGGCGGGGCCTTTTACTCGATCGACATGCTGCCCCAGCCGTGGCGGACGGTCAGCCTGTTCAACCCCGTCGTCTATCTGGTCAGCGGCTTTCGCTGGAGCTTTTTCGACCAGGGCGATGTCGAGATCGGCTGGAGCCTCGCCTTCACGCTGGGCTTCCTCGCCCTGTGCCTGGGCGTGATCACCTGGATCTTCCGGACCGGCTATCGCCTGAAGAGCTGAACCCGCGCCAGCGCCGGGCGCAGGATGAGCGCGTTGAGGTTGACCAGCGCATGGACGAGCATGGCAAGCCACAGCGCGCCGCTCGCCAGATAGAGCACGGCCATGACCAGCCCCATCACCAGCGAGCCGGCGATGCCGCCCCAGCCCTGATAACGGTGCGCGGCGGCGAACAGGCCGAGCGCGACGGCGTGCGCGACCAGCACCGATCCGCTGGCCAGCGCGATCGCGAGCGGCAGGGCGAGGCGGAAGAACGCTTCCTCAACCACACCGGCAATGCTGCCGACCAGCGCCGCGGGGGCATAGTCGTGCCAGGCCCGGGGCTGGATCGCACTGATGTCGCCCAGCATCACCGGGCCCTTGCCGCGCCGGCGTCGCCACGCGTCGAGGATCGCGCCGAGCCCGCCGCCGGCGACGAGCGCGACGACGATCATCGGCGCGAAGGACGGCGCGTCGAGGTAGCCGCCGATCGTGGAGACGACCAGATCGGCGGCGGGAAGGAACTCCGGCGGCATGGCGTCAAGCGCGTCGGTACGGCCGAGCAGGATCAGCGCAAGCACGGTTCCGCCGCCAAGCAGCACCGGCGTGCGCGCGAGCCATCGACGATAGACCGCGTGCGGCCCCACCCCGAATAGTCGCGGCCGCGGCGACCGTCGGATCAGCGCGCCATAGATGGCGAGGAGCAGCAGGAGCGATACGACGGGCAGCACGGCGCAGCGTCAGGCGCAGGCTGCGGCCGCACCCGCGCTGCGGCCGAAGCGAGGCGACGCGGTCATTTCAGCCAAGGCCGCGGATCAGATCGGCGCGCACTTCGCCTCCAGCCAGGCACGATCGGCACCGTCGAGCTGCGGCGCGATCCGCGCGATCACGTCGCGATGATAGGCGTCGAGCCAGTCGCGCTCGGCAGACGTCAGCAGCGCAGGGTCGATCAGCGTGCGCTCGATCGGGGCGAAGGTCAGCGTCTCGAACCCCAGCATCGGGGCTTCCGCGCCCGGGACCTCACGTTCGACGGTCAGCACCAGATTCTCGATGCGGATGCCATAGTCGCCCGCCTTGTAATAGCCGGGCTCGTTGGACAGGATCATGCCCGCGCGCAGCGGCTCCGCGGGCCCGCCGCCGGGATAGTTGGGCGCGGCGATCCGCTGCGGCCCTTCATGCACCGAAAGATAGGCGCCCACGCCGTGCCCGGTGCCGTGCGGATAATCGAGCCCCACTTCCCACAGGGGCCGACGCGCGAAGCTGTCGAGCTGGCCACCGGTCGTGCCAGCGGGAAAGATCGCCGTCGCGATCGCGATATGCCCCTTGAGCACGCGGGTGAAGCGGTCGCGCATCTCGGCGGTTGGGGTGCCGACCGGCATCACCCGAGTCACGTCGGTGGTGCCGTCGGCATATTGCCCGCCCGAATCGACCAGATAGAGCGTGCCGGGCGTGATGCGGAGGTTCGATTCCGCCGTTACCTTGTAATGCGGGATGGCCCCGTGCGGGCCGGTCGCCGAAATCGTGTCGAACGACAGGTCGCGCAGCAGGCCGGTTTCGGCGCGGAACTGCTGAAGCCGCGCCGCCGCGTCGAGCTCGGTCAACGCGCCCTTGGGCGCTTCGCCCTCGAACCAGCGCAGGAAGCGGGACAGCGCCGCGCCGTCGCGCGCCTGCGCGGCGCGATGGCCGCCGATCTCCGCCGGGTTCTTCACTGCCTTTGCCAGCACGGCCGGATCGCGCACCGAAAGGATGCGCGCCCCACCCGAATCGAGCGCGTCGAAGATCGCGGCAACCGCACGCTCCGGATCGGCCGCGATGCGCCTGCCCGCCAGGCCGCGCAGCGCCTGGGCGAACTGGCTGCGGTCATGCAGCCGCACCCCGTTGCCGAGATGCTGGCGCACCGTATCGGTGATCTTTTCGGGGGCGACGAACAGGTCGGCGGTGGCGTCGGCATTGACCAGCGCATAGGCCAGCGCGACCGGGGTGTGGCTGACGTCCTGCCCACGCACGTTGAACATCCACGCGATCGAATCGAGCGCGGACAAGACCACCGCATCGGCACCGCGATCGGCGAGCCAGTCGGCGACCTCGGTGCGTTTGTCCGCAGAACTGCGCCCGGCCAGCGCGTCGTCATAAGGGGTCAGGACCGCGTCCGACGGCGCGGGGCGGCCATCCCAGATCGCGTCGACAGGGTTGCGATCGACGGCGACCAGCTCCGCCCCCTTGTCCGCGAGCGCGCGTCGCGCCTCGTCAACCCAGGCGCGGGTGTGCAGCCACGGATCATAACCGATCCGCCCACCCTGCGGTGCATGCTCGCCCAGCCATTGGGCGATGCTGGTCGCCGGCACCGACACATAGCTCCAGCTGGCGGGATCGACCTGCTCGCGGACCTGGAGCGTGTAGCGGCCGTCGGTGAAGATCGCAGCTTCGGCGGGCAGCACCACCGCCGCGCCCGCCGACCCCTGAAAGCCGGTGAGCCAGGCAAGACGCTGGGCATAGTCGCCGACATATTCGCTCATATGTTCATCGGTCAGCGGCACGACAAACCCGTCGAGCCGGTCGGCGGCGAGCTGCTGGCGAAGCGCCGCGAGGCGGGAGGCATGGTCGGACATCGGCAGGGTTCCAGCAAAAGACGGTTCAGGTCGCAAGATTAGGCGGCCGGGGCCGGATTGCCCATAGCCTGTTCTTCCGCCCGGTCGGTGGCCAGCGCCGCCGCCAGCCAGGCGGGGATGTGCGCATCGCCGAGGTCGTCGACGCGGCGCAGCTCGATCATCAGGCCGAGATCGGGAAAGCGGCATCGCGTGCGCGGCCCTTCTGCGGCGATCGGCGCGGCGACCAGCCGCCGATTGACCTTGGCGCGATGGTGCATGCGCGCGGTATTTTCCTGACCGACATAGCAGCCCTTGGCGAAGCTGACGCCGTTCAGCTCACGCGCGTTCGCCTCGAGCCACAGCGTCTCGCCCCGGCCCAGCTCGCCCGCGCCCTCGGCGACACCAAGCGCCAGCCGGTGGCGGCGCCATTCGTCCGACGCCGAATCGCCGGCGGCAGGCCCGAGCCAGCGGTAGCCGAGCGCAGCGAGCCGCGGATCGGCCGCCGCGCCCGGTATGGGCTCGCGCGACCAGTGCACGCCTGCCGTTGCCGGTGTCAGCGTGATCGCGCGGCGCAGGCGATAAAGGGTGAGCCGCTGGGTCAGCGCGGGCGCCTCGGCTGCCTCGCAGTCGATCAGGATCGCGCCATCGCCGCCGTCCCACAGGATGAAGTCGAACAGCGCCTTGCCCTGCGGACTCAGCAGACCGGCCCAGACCGGCCGGTCCGGGGCGACCGCCATGACGTCATTGGTCACCAGTCCCTGCAGAAACCCGCGAACGTCATCGCCGGCGATGCGCACGACGGCGCGATCGTCGAGCCGGGTCGCCGCTGCTGCGTCGAAATTGTCCATTGCATCTACATAGGCAGCGGCGGGGCCGAACCCAAGCCGCCTTGCGCGGACTGGCGGGCGGGAGGGTGGCGAGCTAAAGCGGCGGGATGACCGAACGCCTGACCATCCGCCGCCCCGACGACTGGCATGTGCACCTGCGCGATGGCGACATGCTCGCCGCGGTCGCGCCATTTAGCGCGCGCCAGTTCGCGCGCGCGATCGTCATGCCCAATTTGTCGCCACCGGTCGTGCGCATCGCCGACGCACGGGCCTATCGCGACCGCATCCGCGCCGCCGCCGGGCCCGGCTTCACCCCGCTGATGACGTGTTACCTGACCGACGATGCCGATGCGGACGAGATCGTCGGCGGGTTCGAGCAGGGGGTGTTCACCGCGTGCAAGCTCTATCCCGCGCATGCGACGACCAATTCCGCGCACGGGGTGACCGACATCACCCGGCTGGCGCGCGTGTTCGAGGCGATGCAACGCGTGGGCATGCCATTGCTGATCCATGGCGAAGTTACCGATGGCGACATCGATATCTTTGACCGCGAGGCGGTGTTCATCGACCGCGTGCTGACCGGATTGATGGCGGATTTCCCGGCGCTCCGCATCGTGTTCGAACATATCACCACGGCCGATGCGGTCGCGTTCGTGACCGATGGCGACGCGCGGATCGCCGCGACGATCACGCCGCAGCACCTTCACCTCAGCCGCAACGCGATGTTCGACGGCGGTATCCGCCCGCATGCCTATTGCCTGCCCGTCGCCAAGCGCGAGCGCCACCGGCTGGCGCTGCGCGCGGCGGCGACATCGGGATCGATGAAGTTCTTCCTGGGCACCGACAGCGCACCCCATGTCGTCGAACGCAAGGAAAGCGCCTGCGGCTGCGCCGGCATCTTCAATGCGCCCCATGCGATCGAAAGCTATGCCCAAGTGTTCGAGGAGGAAGGCGCGCTCGACCGGCTCGAAACCTTCGCATCGCTCGCGGGTCCGGCCTTTTACCGTCTGTCGGTCAATGACGACGTGATCACGCTGGTGCGCGACGGCTGCGACGTACCCGATCGCATCGCCGCGGCCGGCAGCGCGCTCGTCCCGTTTCACGCGGGCACGCGGTTGAACTGGCGGCTGGCGAACGACTGAACCCTGTCCCGGCGCTGGACTCGTTTTCTGCCTTGCTGAATCGGCACCGGCCCGCTCCCCCGACCGGCTACCCGTCAGGATAGGCTCGTGAGTGACCGGGTGGGGGAGCGGGCCGGTGCCGCGCTGTTTCAGCGGAGCCGAAACAGAACCTAGATTCCCGAAACGAAGCTCAGCTCGAGGATTTTGGAATTGGCGGGCACGTCGAGTTTGGCGCTGTTGAACTCGACGACCCCGCTGGGCCCGATCACGCGCTGCGGCGGCGTGATCGTCCAGCTATAGACCAGCCGGCCCTGCGCATCGCGCAGGTCGGCGCGGATGTCGGGCACACGCTGGCGGGTCGCGGTCGGATTGCTCAGCCGGCCAGACACCGCGAACAATTCGCTGCCGCTGGCCAGGTTGCGCCGCTCCACCGAGCGGTCGGTGAATTTGAGCGGGGTTTCGTCGCTGCCGATCGCAAGGCCGAGTTGCGCGGCGATGCCGGGCGCCCCCGAATAGAGGATCGCCGCGGTGCCGAGCAGCATCGACACGCCCGCGACCGCTGCGGCGATCGTCCATCGCGTCGCGGGGTTGCGACGCGGTCGCCGGACGGGTGCTTCGCTATCGCCGATCGCCGGATCAGGGACGGCATTGTGCCAGGCGGGCGCAGCCGCAACGGGTTCCTCCACCGCCACCGGGGCGACGGGCGCAACGCTGGGCGGCTCCGCCTTGGGCACGGTGGGCTTGGGCGGTGCGGGCGCGACCGGCGGTGCGACGTCCGGGGCCACGAAGCCCGCCGGGGTCTGGAACCAACTGTGCCGGCAATTGGCGCAACGAACGGTCCGCCCCTCCAGCCCAATCGCGGAGTCTGGCACCAGGTAACGGGTCTTGCACTCCGTGCATTCGAGAATCATGGGACAGGCTTTTCGCTGGCACTGGGCAATCGCACCGATTGATGAATCTTCGCATGTCAAGAGGGTTGCTGGCAAGGGGGTGGTTTGGCGCGCTTGAGCGTGGCGCGGCGACGTGCGATGGCGCGGACTCCAACGCCTGATGCTGGAGTGGACCCCGCGCGCGAATGGCCAATATCGTCCAGTTCGAAAATGTCGGCCTGCGCTATGGCACCGGCGCGGAAACGCTGTCCGACGTCAGCTTCACGCTCGCCACCGGCGCCTTTTATTTCGTGACCGGCGCGTCCGGTGCGGGCAAGACGTCGCTGCTCAAGCTGCTCTATCTCGCGCAGCGGCCGACCCGCGGCGTCGTCCGGCTGTTCGGCGAGGAAATGGGCCAGCTGCCGCGGAGCCGGCTGCCGGGCTTTCGCCGCCGCATCGGCGTTGTATTCCAGGATTTCCGGCTGATCCCGCATCTGTCGGTCTATGACAACATCGCGCTGCCGCTGCGCGTCGCGGGGATGGCCGAACAGGAGATCGAAGCGCCCGTGCGCGAGATGCTGGCCTGGGTCGGGCTGCTCGACCGTGCCGACGATCGTCCGCCGATGCTGTCGGGCGGCGAGCAGCAGCGCATCGCCATCGCGCGCGCGGTGATCGTCCGCCCCGAGATCCTGGTCGCCGACGAGCCCACCGGCAACGTCGATCCCGACATGGCCGAACGCCTGCTGCACCTGTTCGACAGCCTCAACCGGCTGGGAACGACAGTGGTCGTCGCGACCCACGACCTGCACCTGTTGAGCCGTATTCCCAATGCGCACATGATGCGGATCGACCGCGGGCGGCTGGCCGATCCCACCGGATCGCTGCGCTTTCCGCCGCAACAGGCCGACGCATGAAATTGCCGCTCACCGCGCCACCGCATGACCGCCGCCTGCTCGACGCGGGCAAGCAGACGCGCGCGATGACGTGGATCATGGCGATTATGGTTTTCCTGACCGTGCTCGCCGGGGCGCTGGGGCTGGGCATGGCCGGTGCGGCGCGCGGGCTCGACCGCCAGCTTGCCGGGCGGCTAACCATCCAGATCGTCGAGCCCCGCGCCGAGGCGCGCGACCGCGCCACCGCGCTGCTCGTGCGCGAGCTCGGGCGCATGCCCGAGGTCGTGCGCGCGGCCGAGGTCGATCGCCGGCGACTGGGCGAGCTGCTGCGCCCCTGGCTGGGCGAGGCGGGGCTGGACGGCGAGCTGCCAATCCCCGCGATGGTCGATGTCGACCTGGCCAGCGGCGACCGCGCGATTGTCGACCAGGTTGAGGCGGCGATCCGTGCCCGCGTTCCCGATGCGCGCGTCGACCGCCATGCCCGCTGGCTGGCCCCGGTACGCGGATTCATCGCGACGCTGGGCTGGCTGGCGCTGGGCATGATCGTGCTGATGGCGCTGGCGACCGCGATCGTCGTGCTGCTGGCGGCGCGCGCGGGGCTGGACACGCACCGCGCGACGATCGACGTGCTGCACATGCTGGGGGCGACCGATCGCCAGGTGGCGCGCCTGTTCCAGCGCCGCATCGCCGGCCAGACGCTGGTCGGCGGGCTGATCGGCGCGGTGGCGGCGCTGGCGGTGATCGCGGGGCTGCAATGGCGGCTGATGACGCTGGGGTCCGAACTGCTCGGCAGCGCCGCGCTCGGCCCGGGCGAATGGGGGCTGCTCGCGCTGCTGCCGGTGGCGTTCTCGGTAATGGCGATGGTCGCGGCGCGCCTGTCCGTCGTCGCCACCTTGCGCCAGCAACTGTGATGCTGCGCGCGCTCGCCCTGCTGGTGCTGGTCTGGGCGCTGGGCTTCGCGGCGTTCATGCTGTCGCTGGGCCGGCCCGTCGCTGGCATGCGCACCGATGCGATCGTGGTCCCGACGGGCGGGCCGGGCCGGATCGACCGGGGCATCGCGTTGATGCGGCGTGGGATGGCGCGGCGCATGCTGGTCACCGGCGTCGATCCCGATGTCCGCCCACACGAGCTGGCCAAGGCCTATGACGCCCCGGTCGCGCTGTTCGATTGCTGTATCGACCTGGGCCAGGAGGCAGTCGATACGCGGTCCAATGCCGACGAGACCGCCGCATGGGTCGCTGCCAACCGCGTGCGCAGCGTACGCCTGGTCACCGCCGACTGGCACATGGCCCGTGCGCGCATGGAGCTGCACGCCGCGCTCGGCCCGGGGGTCGAGATCCTGGGCGATCCCGTTCCGACCCAGCCGCGTCTGTCGATGCTGTTCAGCGAGTATCACAAGTTCCTGATCCGCCGTGTCGCGCTGTGGCTGGGGGTGGGACCATGAGCGCGCGGGCGGGCGATATCGCGCGCACTTGGGCGTTCCGGGCGCTCTTCTACGGGCTTTCGGTGCCGGTGGTGCTCGCCGCCCCGGTCAGCGCGCTGTTCGGTCGCCCGGCGGTACGGGCACATGCGCGGGCCTGGATGCGCATGTATCACCGGATCGCGCGCATCGTCATGGGGATCGAAATCCGGATGGAGGGCACGCCGCCCGACCGCCCCGTGCTGTTCGCCGCGAAGCATCAGGCGTTTCTGGAAACCTTCGAGCTGACCTCGCGGCTCGGCATGCCCGCGCCGGTGATGAAGGAAGAGCTGAGCCGCATCCCGGTCTGGGGCTGGACCGCGCGGCGCTATGGCTCGATCATCGTCAACCGCCAGGCTTCGGCGGCGGCGCTGCGGCGCATGCTGCGCGAGGGCAAGGCGATCGTGGCGGAGGGCCGTTCGATCCTGATCTTTCCCGAAGGAACGCGCGTGCGCCCGGGCGAACAGCCGCCGCTCCAGTCGGGCTTTGCCGGGCTCTACAAGATGCTGGGGCTGCCGGTGGTGCCGATCGCACTCGACAGCGGTCGGGTGTGGCCGCGCAGCGGGCCGATGCACCCCGGCATCGTGACGATGCGCCTGGGCGAGATGATCCCCGCCGGACTGCCACGCGAGGAAATCGAGGCGCGGGTCCATGCCGCGATCAATCTGCTGGAAATGCCGGCCACCGACGGGAACCCGGGAGTGTAGCTTGCGTTACAACGGGCGGAAGTGTAGCACCCGCTACACGCAGGCCCGGAGAAGCCCGTCCATGTCAACGCTCGAGATATTGCCGATCCTGGCCTATGTTCTGGCGGTCGTCGTGATCCTGCTGGTCGCGACGCGACGCGAAGCGGCCGCGTCGTCCTGGCTGTTCCCCGCGCTGATCGCTGCGGCGTTCATCGCCTTTTCGGCGGTCACATTTGTTGGCGAAGGGCTGATCCAGTTCTGGGTCAACCACACAACCAATCTGGCCGGGAACCAGGTGTGGTTCGACCTGCTGTCGGCCGTCACGATTTCCTTCTACCTGATCGCGCCGCGTGCGCGTGCGGTGGGCATGAAACTGTTGCCCTGGGGCATTGCGGTGTTCGCGACCGCGTGCATCGCCTTGCTGCCGATGGTGGCGCGGCTGATGTGGCTGGAGGCAGCGCAGCGACGCGCCTGAACGCGCTCAGTCATGGGTGCGCCCAAAATCCTCGCGCGGGTCGTCCTGGCCCTGCTCGACGATCGACCGGCGCACGTCGCGGGTGCGGCTGAACAGATCGAACAGTTCGTCGCCCTTGCCCCAGCGGATCGCGCGTTGCAGCGCGCTCAGATCCTCTGAAAAGCGCTGGAGCATGTCGAGCACCGCCTCGCGATTGCCCAGGAACACGTCGCGCCACATCGTCGGGTCGGACGCGGCGATGCGGGTGAAATCGCGAAAGCCGCCGGCCGAATATTTGATGACTTCGGACTGGGTGACTTCCTCCAGGTCCGACGCGGTGCCGACGATGGTATAGGCGATCAGGTGAGGCAGATGGCTGGTGACGGCCAGCACGCGGTCATGATGGTCGGGCGCCATCACTTCGATCTGCGCGCCCAGCGCCTGCCAGAAGGCCGACAGGCGGGCGACATTCGCCGGGTCGGTGCCGTCGGGCGGGGTCAGGATGCACCAGCGGTTGCGGAACAGCGTGGCAAAGCCCGCCTCCGGGCCGCTGCGCTCGGTGCCGGCGACCGGATGGGCGGGGATGACAACATGACCCGGCAGCGCGTTCTGCAGCGCCTCGACGACGCTACTTTTGCATGATCCGACATCGCTGATGATCGTGCCCGTGCGCACCCCCGGCGCGATGGCGCGGGCAGCGGCCGCCATCGCGCCCACCGGCACGCACAGGATGACCAGATCGGCATCGGCGACGGCGGCGGCGGGATCCTCGTCGATCCGCGCACACAGGTCCAGCCGACGGGCGGTGTCGCGCACCTTCGGGTCGGCATCATAGCCGCTGACCGGGCAATCGGGCAGGTCGGTGGCGACCGCGCGCGCGATCGACGATCCGATCAGCCCCAGGCCGATGATGGCGACACGGGTGATGCCGTCCATCAGCTGCCGACAATCTCGCGCAGCGCCTGCGCGAGCCCGCGCGTCTCCTCCTCGGTGCCGATGGTGATGCGCAGGCCGTGGGGCAGCCCCTGCCCGGGCAGCCAGCGCACGATATAGCCGCGCGCCATCAGCGCGTGATAGGCGGCCTCCGCGCTCACCGCGCCTTCGAACAGCACCAGCAGGAAATTGGCGCGCGACGGCACGCTGCGCAGCCCGGCATTGCCGAGCGCCTTTACCTCGTCCTCGAGCCAGGCACGCCACTTGGCGTTATGCGCGCGGGTGTTCGCGACGAATTGCTGATCGGCCAGCGCGGCGATCGCGGCCTTCTGACCCGCCGTGGTGATGTTGAACGGCGCGCGGATGCGATGCATCGCCGCGACCGCGTCGGCCGACCCATAGCCCCAGCCGATCCGTTCGGCGGCCAGACCGTAGATTTTCGAAAAGGTGCGCGTGACGATCACATTGGGCCGGGTGCGCGCCAGTTCGAGCGCGTGATCGTCCTCGTCCGCGTCGATATATTCGGCATAGGCCTGATCGATCACCAGCATGACGTCGGCGGGCAGGGTCGCATGAAGCCGCGCGATTTCCGCGCGCGGGGTGAAGGTGCCCGTCGGATTGTTGGGATTGGCGACATAGACGATGCGGGTGCGGGGCGTCACCGCCGCCAGGATCGCATCGACATCGGTCGCATAGTCGCGATCGGGGGCGATCACCGGTGTCGCGCCCACCCGCCGCGCGGCGATCTCATAGACCGAAAAGCCGTAACGCACGAACACCACTTCGTCGCCGGCCCCGGCATAGGCCCCGGCGACGAGGTGAAGCACCTCGTCCGATCCGGTGCCATAGATGATGCGCGCGGGATCGAGATCATGGGCGGCGGCGATCGCGTCGCGAAGGTCGCCGGCCGCCGCGTCGGGATAGCGCGCGAGCGTATCGTTCGCAGCGCGAAACGCGGCATCGGCGTGCGGCGAGCAGCCGAGCGGATTTTCGTTCGACGACAGCTTGGCACGGACGGTGACGCCGTCGATCTTCGATCGACCGGGGACATAGGGGGCGATCGCCATGATCCAGGGCTTGGGCGTGGGTGCGTTCATGGCCCAGCCGATTGGCGCAAGCGGGCTGGATTGGCAAGCGGGGGGGGTGGGTGCCCCAGCCTTCCCGGCTTCCCGTCCGTTCTCCCTCCCCTTCCGTCCGCGCCTGCGGGGAGCCCGGAAGACTGACCAGCGATTAACGTCACCCCCGCCTTGCGCCCGGGTCCCGCTTTTCTTCGTCGGGATCAGGCAACGGGATGCCGGATCAAGTTCGGGGTGACGTGAACCGTCTGCCTACAAAATGCGGGATCAAAGCATGCTTCATGCACTCCGCTTGCACCGGCCGTTGCCGCACCGTAACTGCGCGCCATGCCCGATGACGACCGTTTCGGCCTGCGCCGCACTGTCACGCTGCCCGGCCCGTTGCGGCTGGACAGCGGGGTGCTCTTCTCGCCGGTCGACATCGCCTATGAAACCTATGGCACGCTCGACGAAAACGCCGCCAACGCGATCTTGATCTGTCACGCGCTGACCGGCGACCAGTTCGTGGCATCCGAACATCCGGTAACGGGCAAGCCCGGCTGGTGGACGCGCATGGTGGGACCGGGCAAGCCGATCGACCCGGCGCGGCATTTCGTCATCTGTGCCAATGTCATCGGCAGCTGCATGGGATCCTCCGGCCCGGCGACGGTCAACCCGGCGACCGGCGCGCCCTGGGCCATGGGCTTTCCGGTCATCACCATCCGCGACATGGTGAAGGCGCAGGCGATGCTGCTCGACCATCTCGGCATCCCCCGGCTGCGCGCCGTGGTCGGCGGGTCGATGGGCGGGATGCAGGCGCTCGGCTGGGCGGCGACCTTTCCCGATCGCGTGGAAGCCGCCGTGGTCATCGCCGCCACCGCGCGCCATTCGGCCCAGAACATCGCCTTTCACGAAGTCGGGCGCCAGGCGATCATGGCCGATCCGCGCTGGCGCGGCGGCGATTATTATGCCGACAACGATCCGCCTGCCGCGGGCCTGGCGGTCGCACGGATGGCCGCGCACATCACCTATCTGTCGGAGGCTGGCCTAACCGCCAAGTTCGGCCGCCGGCTGCAGGGGCGCGACGCCAAGTCGTTCGGTTTCGACGCGGATTTTCAGGTGGAGAGCTATTTGCGCCACCAGGGGTTGAGCTTCGTCGACCGGTTCGACGCCAACGCCTATCTCTACATCACCCGCGCGCTCGACTATTTCGACCTGGCGGAGGAGCATGGCGGGCTGCTCGCCAATGCGTTCCGGGACAGCCGCGCGCGCTTCTGCATCGTCAGCTTCGACACCGACTGGCTCTATCCGACCAGCGAATCGCGCGCGATCGTCCACGCGCTCAACGCCGCCGGCGCGCGCGCCAGCTTTGTCGAGCTGCATTCCCCGTTCGGTCACGACGCCTTCCTGCTGGAAAGTCCCGAACTGAACCGCGTGATCGACGGGTTCCTGAGGGCGGGGGAGTGACCGCGCTGCGCCCGGACCTGGCGATCATCGCCGCCAACGTCGCCACCGGCGCGCGCGCGCTCGACATCGGCTGCGGCGACGGCCAGCTGATGGCGGCGCTGCGCGACGACCGCGGCGTCGATGCGCGCGGGCTGGAGATCGACGCGGAAAACGTCGCCGCCGCCGTCGCGCGCGGGCTGTCGGTCGTCCAGGGCGATGCCGACACCGATCTGGCGGGCTATCCCGACAAGAGCTTCGACTATGCGATCCTGAGCCAGACGCTGCAGACGACGCGTCGGCCCGACCTGGTGCTCGACCATCTGCTGCGCATCGGCGAGCGGGCGTTCGTGTCGTTTCCCAATTTCGCGCACTGGCGCAACCGCGTGTCGCTGCTGACCGGCGGGCGGATGCCGGTGACCCGCCTGCTGCCGATGCGCTGGTACGACACCCCCAACATCCACCATCTGACGATCGAGGACTTTCACGCGTTCGTGCGCGCGCGCGGCATCCGGGTGGAGGGGCGCTGGTTCCTCGCCAATGGCGGCGCGACGCGTTCGTCCTGGGCGAACGTACTGGCCGAGCACGCGGTGTTCCTGTTGCGACGCTGATCGAGGTGCCGACCCGTTGCGATCGGGCCGGCACCTCATTCGTCGGGCCGTCAGATTATAACGACCCGGTGCCGAGAAGTTCGGTGGCGGTCGACGCCGGCCCCGACAGTCCAACCGCGAGTTCGAGCGACGCGCCTGGTCCGAGCAGCTCGGGACCCGCCGCGATCGACTCGTCCGACGCGAAGATGACCCGCCCGGCGTCGCGCGTGCCGACATTGGTCGGTGCGCCCGATGCGGGGGCCGCGTCGCGGAAGGTGAGGTTGTCGATGCCGAAATAATCGAGCGTGCTGCCGTCGCCGTCATTGGCATTGATCTCGACACGGCGCGCCCCGCCGAGCAGCGCCGGATCAAAGCTGAACGTTTCCGCGCCCTGGTCGACCGACAGATTGACCGTGCCGAGCGGAATTGTGCCCGCTTCGTCGGCAAAGGCGGTGACGCCGATATTCAGCCCGCTGCGGAATG
>NZ_LSKG01000179.1:0-500 GCF_001557005.1 Sphingomonas sp. CCH15-F11
CGGATCGCGAATTCGGTATCGGCCAGCGCCGCGGCGATCCCCGCCCTGTTCTGGGGGTGCTGGCCCGCGGGCGCATCCCCGGCGACGAACAGATAGCGCTTCCAGCCCGACAGCGGCGCGGCTGCGGTATCGGCCTGCGTCGGCGCCGCCGGCTCCTCAAGGAAGGCGGCGCGAAGCGAGGCCAGTTCCGACCTGCGTCCGCGCAGCGCCCGACCAAGCTGGGCAAGCAGGTAGCGGCCGATGAAGCCGGTGATGACCGTCATCAGCAGGAGGACGGTCAGAAGCAGTCCGACCGGGCTTTCGAGCTTGTGCGCGGCGTGGACCAGACCCAGGATCGGCGCCAGCACGCCGGCATAGATGTGGATGGCGAGCAGGGTCGGCTTGCTGACGAGCCGGGAGAGCAGCTTGTCGACCCAGGCGATGTGCTTGGCCGCGACATAGGGAAGCGTCAGCAGCATCAGCACGAGCGCTGCGATCCCGATGATCCCGCCAGCGAGGCT
>NZ_LSKG01000180.1:0-23953 GCF_001557005.1 Sphingomonas sp. CCH15-F11
GTGCTGGCGCGACCTTCGGTGGTGACGATCGATGGCCGGGTCGATCGGGTGGAGCCGCTGCCCGCGCGCGAGATCGTCCGACTGCGCATCGCGACGCTGCCGGGGTCGGGCCTGCCGCCGCGCCTGCGCGTCAACGTGGCCGACACGGATTTGCCCGCCGATGTGCGACGCGGCGCGCGGGTCCGCCTGCGCGCACGGCTGGTGCCGCCGCCCCTCGCCGGAGTGCCCGGAGGCTATGATTTTGCGCGCGTCGCCTGGTTCGAGGGATTGGGCGCGACCGGGCGGGCATTGGGGCGCGTGGCGCTCGTCACCCCCGGCGCAGACGCGGGTGCGCCGCTTCGCGATCGACTGTCGGCGCATATCCGCAGCCGGCTGCCGGGCAGCGGCGGCGGCATTGCCGCGGCGCTCGCCACCGGGGACGAAGGCGGCATCGCCGACGACGATGCCGAGGCGATGCGGCGGTCGGGCCTGGCGCACCTGCTGTCCGTCAGCGGCCTTCACGTGACCGCGGTGGTGGGCGCGACGATGCTCGTCATGCTCCGCCTGCTCGCGCTCAGCCCGTGGCTCGCGTTGCGCGTGCGCTTGCCGGTCGTGGCGGCGGGCGCGGCGGGGCTGGCGGCAATCGGCTATACCTGGCTGACGGGCGCGGAGGTGCCGACGGTGCGGTCGTGCATCGCCGCCCTGCTGGTGCTCGCCGCCTTGGCGATCGGGCGGGAGGCGATCACGCTGCGGCTGATCGCGGCGGGCGCGACGATCGTGCTCCTCATCTTTCCCGAAACGCTGGTCGGCCCGAGTTTCCAGCTCAGCTTCGCCGCCGTCACCGCGATCGTCGCGTTGCACGAGCATCCGCGCGTCCAGGGCTGGTTCGCGCGGCGCGAGGAGAGCGGCGCGCGCCGGCTGGTCCGTGCGCTCGGCACGACGCTGCTGACCGGGTTGGCCGTAGAGGCGGCGCTGACGCCGATCGCACTGTTCCATTTCCACAAGTCCGGGCTGTACGGCGCGCTCGCCAATATCATCGCCATCCCGATGACGACGTTCGTCATCATGCCGGTCGAGGCGATGGCGTTGATCGCCGACACGATCGGCCTGGGCGCGCCCTTCTGGTGGATCGCGGGCGTCGCGCTCGACCTGTTGCTCGCGATCGCGCACGCCACCGCCAATGCGCCCGGCGCGATCGCGACGCTGCCGTCGATGCCCGCCGGGGCGTTTGCCGCGATGATCGCCGGCGGGTTGTGGCTGATGCTGTGGCGGACGCGGTGGCGACGCTGGGGGGCCGTGCCGCTGTTGATCGGCGCGGTATGGGCGCTGGGGACGCCGCCGCCCGATCTGGTCGTGACCGGCGACGGCCGCCATCTGGCGCTGCGCACGGATGACGGCGGCCTGGCGCTGCTGCGCGCGCGATCGGGCGACTATGTCCGCTCGATCCTGGGTGAGGCGAGCGGCGTCGACGGCGCGGCGGATGCGCTCGATACCCATCCCGCCGCGCGATGCAACCGCGACCTGTGTGTGGTGGAGCATCGCGAAGGCGCACGACGCTGGCGGATCGCCGCGACGCGCAGCAGCTATCTCGTGCCCATCGCCGAAATCGTTCGGCTGTGTCGCGATGTCGACATCATCGTCAGCGAGCGGCGGTTGCCGCGTCGCTGCACGCCGCGCTGGCTGAAGCTGGATCGCGCGACACTGGCGCGAACCGGCGGGGTCGCGATCGCGTTCGGCGCAGGCCGGGTGACGACGGTGCGCCGGCCCGGCGATCGCCATCCCTGGCTCGACCCTGCAACGGTGCAACCGCCACGCGTGACCTCACGCTCTCGGCGTTCTTCCGGTCAGTAGCGACGCAGCAACCCGGCAAGCCGCCCCTGTACGCGCACCTGGTCGGGACGGTAACGTTGCGGATCGTAGCTGCGATTGGCCGGATCGAGCCGGATCATCGCGCCCTCGCGACGGAAATATTTGAGCGTGGCCTCGTTCTCGTCGATCAATGCCACGACGATCTCACCGTCGCGCGCGGTCTCGGTCCGACGCACCAGCGCATAGTCGCCATCGAGGATGCCGGCCTCGACCATCGAATCGCCCGCGACTTCGAGCGCATAATGATCGCCCGCGCCCAGCAACGCGGCGGGCACCGGCAGCATCTGCTGCCCCTCCATCGCCTCGATCGGCACGCCGGCCGCGATCCGGCCGTGGAGGGGAATTTCGATCACGTCGTTGGCGGGGGCTGGCCGCTGCGGTGCCTGGCTCGGCGGGGTACCCGTGGCGGCAGCGCCCTTGCCCTTCTTGGCTTCCGGTCGCTCGGGCATCCGCAGCACTTCGAGCGCGCGGGCGCGATTGGGCAGGCGGCGGATGAAATGGCGTTCCTCCAGCGCACTGATCAGCCGGTGCACGCCCGACTTCGACTTGAGGTCGAGCGCCTCCTTCATCTCCTCGAACGACGGCGACACCCCGGTTTCGGCGAGGCGATCCGAGATGAAACAGATCAGTTCATGCTGCTTGCGCGTGAGCATCGGGGTTCTCCGTCGGAACAGACCCGGAACTTTTAGGAAACGCGGGGAACGCTGTCAAGCACCAGCGGGCGCGAGCGGCAGGATTTCCACCGAGTCGCCGGGCGCAGCGGCCGGAGCGTGGGGCGCGCGCACGATCAGGCAGTCCGCGTCGGCGAGCGCGTGGAGCATCGAGCTGTCCTGTCGCGCCGGCTCGACCACAATGCCGTTGACGCGCATTGCGCGTCGATAGTCCGCGCGTGGGCCGTTGGGAGGCAGGGCCACCCCCAGCATCGCGGTCGTCATCGCCGGGAACGGATCGCGCGCGCCCAGCCGTGCCCGGATCAGCGGCAGGACGAACAGCGTCGCGGTGACGAATGCGGAAACCGGATTGCCGGGCAGGCCGATCGCCACCATCGCGCCGCGCGTGCCGGCCATCAACGGCTTGCCCGGCCGCATCGCGATCCGCCAGAAATCGAGCGTGACACCCGCCGCCGCCAGCGCCGGGCGGACCAGGTCATGGTCGCCGACCGACGCGCCGCCGCTGGTGACGAGCAGGTCGGCGTCGACCGTGCCGAACGCCGCGGTCAGCGCATCGAGATCATCGGGCAGGATGCCGAGGTCGATCAGGTCGACGGGCAGGTTGGCCAGCATCGCGGCAAGCATCACCCCGTTGCTTTCGGGCAGCTGCGCCGGACCGATCGGATCGCCGGGCCGCACCAGTTCATCGCCGGTCGCCGCGATCGCGACGCGCAGCCGGCGATGGACGGGCAGGCTGGCGTGACCCGCGATCGCCGCCAGCGCGATACACGGTGGGGTCAACGGCGCGCCCGCCGCGATCAGCGGCGCGCCCGCGACGAAGTCCAGCCCGCGCGGCCGGATGTTCGCGCCGATCGCGGCCGGACCTTCGCCGCTGAGCTTGAGCCGGTCACGCTCGCGCAGCGCCTCCTCCTGCACCAGCACCGTGTCCGCCCCGGCGGGCACGGGCGCGCCGGTGAAGATCCGCACCGCCTGACCGATGCGGACCTGCCCCGTGAAGGGCGCGCCGGCCGCGCTTTCCCCGACGATCCGGAGCGGTGCCCCCAGATCGGCGAAGCGCAACGCATAACCGTCCATCATCGCCAGGTCGCTCGCCGGCTGGGTGCGCGCGGCCTGCACCGGGGCGGCGGCCCAGCGCCCGGCCGCGGCGTGCAGGGCGGCGTGTTCGACGGGCGTCGGTCCGGCGAGTGCGAGCAGGCGGCGCTGGGCTTCGGCAACGGCCAGCGGCGCGGAATTCGGAGGAGCGGCGTTCATCGCCACGTGCTCTAGCGGGTTTGACCCCTGAGAAAAGCGGCGTCGGGCGATTTCGGCGATCGTTTCTCAGCCGCTTTCGATCAGTCTGACCGGATTAAACGTCTGGACGAATCCGCAAGCCGGCGCAATCCTCCGCGGCAGAGAGAGACCAAGTTCCCAGAGCAAAACTGCAGGATTGGAGAAGCCATGAACGTCGAATCGAAATGCCCGATCCACGGCAATCACATGGACGGCGCGGCCGTCCTGTTCGGCATGACCAACCGGCTTTGGTGGCCGAACCAGCTCGATCTTTCGATCCTCAACAAGAATTCTCCGCTCGTCGACCCGATGGGCGAGGATTTCGATTATGTCGCCGAGTTCAAGGCGCTGGATCTCGCCGCTGTGAAGGCGGACATCACCGCGCTGATGACCGATTCGCAGGAATGGTGGCCGGCCGATTTCGGTCATTACGGTCCGCTGTTCATCCGCATGGCGTGGCACGCCGCGGGTACCTATCGCATCGGTGACGGGCGCGGTGGCGCGGGTGCCGGGCAGCAGCGTTTCGCCCCGCTCAACAGCTGGCCGGACAACGCCAATCTCGACAAGGCGCGGATGCTGTTGTGGCCGGTCAAACAGAAATATGGTCGGGCGCTCAGCTGGGCGGACCTGCTGGTACTCGCCGGCAATGTCGCGCTCGAATCGATGGGTTTCCGGACGGCGGGCTTCGGCGGCGGCCGCGCCGACGTGTGGGAGCCCGAAGAGGACGTCTATTGGGGACCCGAGCGCGAATGGCTGGCCGATACCGGCCGCTATTCAGGCGAGCGCGAGCTGGAAAACCCGCTGGGCGCGGTGCAGATGGGGCTGATCTACGTGAATCCCGAGGGCCCGAACGGCAATCCCGATCCGGTCGCCGCCGCACACGACATCCGCGAAACCTTTGGCCGCATGGCGATGAACGACGAGGAAACCGTCGCGCTGATCGCGGGTGGCCACACCTTTGGCAAGACGCACGGGGCGGCCAATCCGGGCGAATATGTCGGTCCCGAGCCGGAGGGCGCGGCGCTCGAGCTCCAGGCGCTGGGCTGGGCGAACAGCTACGGCAAGGGCAATGCCGAGCACACCATTACCAGCGGCCTGGAAGTCACCTGGACACAGGAGCCGACCAAATGGTCGAACCTCTATTTCAAGAACCTGTTCGAGCATGAGTGGGAGCTGACCAAGAGCCCTGCCGGCGCGCACCAATGGGTCGCCAAGGATGCGGTCGCGGATATCCCCGATGCGCACCTGCCCGGCGTGATGCACAAGCCGACGATGCTGACGACCGACCTGTCGCTGCGCTTCGACCCGGAATATGGGAAGATTTCGCGCCGCTTCTACGAAAACCCGGACCAGTTCGCCAAGGCGTTCGCGGAAGCCTGGTACAAGCTGACCCACCGCGACATGGGTCCGATCAACCGGCTGGTCGGGCCGGAAGTGCCCGCCGAACCGCGCATCTGGCAGGACCCGGTGCCGGCGGTCGATCACCCTCTGATCGACGCGGGCGATATCGCGACGCTCAAGCAGAAGCTGCTCGACAGCGGGCTCTCGATCTCGCGCCTGGTCAAGACCGCGTGGGCCTCGGCGGCGAGCTATCGCAATTCGGACAAGCGCGGCGGGGCAAATGGGGCGCGCATCCGGCTCGCCCCGCAGAAGGACTGGGCGGTCAACGAGCCGGCGGAGCTCGCCCAGGCGCTGGCGGCGATCGAGCGTATCCAGGCTGAGTTCAACGCGTCGGCCGCGGGCGGCAAGCGAGTCAGCATCGCCGACCTGATCGTGCTCGGCGGCTGTGCGGCGGTCGAGGCGGCGGCAAAGAAGGCTGGTCATGACGTGACCGTGCCGTTCGCGCCGGGCCGCACCGATGCGACCGACGCAATGACCGACGCGGACTCGTTCGAGCCGCTGGAGCCGAAATTCGACGGCTTCCGCAACTATGCCGCGCACAAGCCGGTGCGGACGCTGGAGGAGAACCTGGTCGACCGTGCCAATCTGCTCGCGCTGACCATGCCCGAAATGACTGCTTTGGTCGGTGGCCTGCGCGTGCTGGGTGCCAATCACGGCGACAGCAAGCATGGGGTGTTCACCGACCGGGTCGGCACGCTCAGCAACGACTTCTTCGTCAACCTGCTCAATTCGAGCTTTGCGATGAAGTGGGAACCTTCGGCGGAATCAGAGGACATCTTCGTCGCCCGCGACCGCAAGACCGGGGAGGCCAAATGGACCGGCACCCGCGTCGACCTGGTGTTCGGCTCCAACTCGGTGCTGCGCGCGCAGGCGGAAGTCTATGCCGAGGGCAGGTCGGAAGCGCATTTCGTCAACGCTTTCGTCAAGGCGTGGGCGAAGGTGATGAACGCGGATCGCTTCGATCTCGCCTGAGTTTCGCGGCTGGGAAAGACAGGCCCTCGGCAGCGATGCCGGGGGCCTTTTCTTTCGGGGCAGTTGGGGCTGCGTTTCTCGACTTCGCTCGAAACGAACGGGCCTTTGCCGTTAACGCGCCATCCGTTCGTTTCGAGCGAAGTCGAGAAACGCGCTTCACCGACCACCGCCTATCAGTCCCCCGCAAGCGTGCGGAAGAGGAAAGGGCGCTTCCCGTTACGCTGCCCGCCAGTCTCCGGACTTGCCGCCACGTTTCGAGAGCAGCCGCACCCCGCCGATCACCATGCCCCGGTCGAGCGCCTTGGCCATGTCGTAGAGGGTGAGCAGCGCCACCGACACCGCGGTCAGTGCCTCCATTTCAACCCCGGTCTGCCCGGAAGTGATCGCGGTCGCGCGGACGGCGACCCCGCGATCATCAAGGGTGAAGTCGATCGTCACGCCCGCCAGCGGCAGGGGATGGCACAGCGGCACCAATTCGCTCGTCCGTTTGGCGGCCATGATCCCGGCGACGCGCGCGACGGCGATCACATCGCCCTTGGGCACACGCCCCTCGCGGATCGCGGCGCGCGCGTCATCGGCCATGTCGATGCGCCCCTCCGCCACCGCCTCGCGCCGGGTCGTCGCCTTGTCCGCCACGTCGACCATCCGGGCGTTGCCGTCGGAATCGAGGTGGGTGAGGCCCGTCATCGCTCAGCCGCCGATCAATGCGCGCGTCGCGGCAGCCAGGTCGGGTTGACGCATCAGGCTTTCGCCGACCAGGAAGCAGCGGATGCCGCGTTCGGCCAGCCGGTCGCAATCATCGCGAGTGGCGATACCGCTTTCGGCGACGAAGGTGCAGCCGGGCGGGGCCAGGTCGATCAGCCGCAGTGTGTTGTCGAAATCGACCTCGAACGTCTTCAGATTGCGGTTGTTGACGCCGATCAGTCGTGACCTGAGCCCGGCAGCGCGCGCCATCTCCTCGGCATCGTGCACCTCGACCAGCACGTCCATGCCGTGCGCAAAGGCCGTCGCTTCGATCTCCGCCATTTGCGCATCGTCGAGTGCGGCGACGATGATCAGGATCGCGTCCGCGCCCAGCGCGCGCGCCTCGACCACCTGCCAGGGGTCGATCATGAAATCCTTGCGCAGCACCGGCAGGTCGCATGCCGCGCGCGCGGCGACCAGAAAGTCGTCATGGCCCTGGAAAAACGCCTCGTCGGTCAGCACGGAAAGGCAGGCGGCACCTCCCGCGGCATAGTCGCGCGCATGCGCCGGCGGATCGAAGTCGGCGCGGATCAGCCCCTTTGACGGGCTCGCTTTCTTAATCTCGGCGACCAGGCCATAGCCGGTGGCGGCGCGGGCATCGAGCGCGGCGCGGAAGCCGCGTGGTGGATCCTGAGCGGCGATGCGCGCGTCGAGCTCGGCAAGCGTCACGCGCGCGCGCCGTTCGGCGACATCTGCCGCCTTGTGCTCCAGGATACGCGCGAGAATGGTGCTCATGCGTTGGCGATCCAGCAGTCGAGAAGCGAGTTCGCCAGGCCGTTGTCGAGCAGCTCGCCGGCTTCCTCGGCCCCGGCCGCGAGCGTTTCGACCCGCCCGGCGACCATCAGTGCCGCCGCCGCGTTGAGGATCACCGCGTCGCGATAGGCACCGGCTTCGCCCTGCAGCAACGCCCGCAGCGCCGCCGCATTGTGCGCAGCATCGCCGCCACGCAGCGCGCTGAGCGGATGGCGGGGCAGGCCGGCATCTTCGGGTGTGATCCGCTCGGGCAGCCGGGCGGCGCCGACATTGACCGCGACGCTCGGGCCGGCGGTCGACAGCTCGTCCAGCGCGTCCTCGCCCGCCACGATCGCCGCCGCCTCCGCGCCCAGCGTTGCGAGCGCGTCTGCATAGACCGGCACATAGTCGGGCCGGGCGATGCCGATCAGCTGGCGGGTGACGCTCGCCGGGTTGGCGAGCGGGCCCATCAGGTTGAAGATCGTGCGCCGGCCGATCGCCCGGCGGATCGGCGCCAGCCGCCGCAGGGCGGGGTGATGGTGCGCCGCGAACAGGAACCCGATGCCGATTTCGGCCAGCGTCCGTTCTGCGCTCCGGCTCGCGCGGTCGAGGTCGAGGCCGAGTGCCTCGAGCGTGTCCGCAGCCCCCGCCATGGACGACGCGGCGCGGTTGCCGTGCTTGGCGACCGGCACGCCCGCCGCCGCGACGACGATCGCGACCGCGGTCGACACGTTGAGCGTGTGATGCCCATCGCCGCCGGTCCCGCAGACGTCGATCGCACCGGCGGGCGCGGCAATGGGGAGCATCCGGGCGCGAAGCGCGCGGGCGGCTGCCGCGATCTCGATCGCGCTTTCGCCCCGTTCGGACAGGTTGACCAGGAACGCGGCGATCTCCGCGTCGGCGACCTCACCGTCGAGAATGGCGGCGAACGCGGCGGCGGCCGCGTCGCGCGACAGCGGCGCCGAGGGATCGGGCAGCGCCGCGATCACGCGCATTCCCGCTCGATCCCGGCAAGTGTCAGGAAATTGGCCAGCATGTCGTGCCCATGTTCGGTCGCGATGCTTTCGGGGTGGAACTGCACGCCATGGATGGGCAACTCGGCGTGGCGGAACCCCATGACGCTTCCATCCTCTGCGGTGGCGTTGACGATCAGGTCGTCGGGGATGTCGCGCACGATCAGCGAGTGATAGCGCGTCGCGGTGAACGGGGAGGGGAGGCCGGCGAACAGCCCCGACCCGTCGTGCAGCACCGGGCTGGTCTTGCCATGCATCAGCCCGCCGCGCACGACTTCGCCGCCAAAATGCTGGCCGATCGCCTGATGACCGAGGCAGACGCCGAGCAACGGCTTGCGCTGCGCCGCGCACGCCGCGACCAGGTCCAGGCTAATGCCCGCTTCGTTGGGGGTGCAGGGGCCGGGCGAGATCAGGAATGCCTGTGCGTTGCTGGCAATCGCTTCCTGCGCGGTCAGCGCGTCGTTGCGCACGACCTTCACCTCCGCGCCCAGTTCCATCAGATAATGGACCAGGTTCCAGGTGAAGCTGTCGTAATTGTCGATGACCAGGATCATGGCATCGCCATAGCGCAGGTGCGGCGGCGCGCAATCGGGCGATGGCGCGCGCTCAACTGCGGTAGTCCGCGTTGATCGAGATATAGCCGTGCGTCAGGTCGCAGGTCCACACGGTGGCGCGCCCGTCGCCCAGCCCCAGGTCGACCCCGATCTCCACCTCGTCACCCGCCAGGTGCGCGGCAACGGGGGCCTCGTCATAGCCCTCGACCGCCAGGCCGTTCATCGCCACCGGGGTCGCACCGAAGCGGATGGCGAGGCGGTCGCGCTCGGCCGGCTCGCCTGCCTTGCCGACCGCCATGACGATGCGCCCCCAATTGGCGTCGCCGCCTGCGATGGCGGTCTTGACCAGCGGCGAATTGGCGATCGACAGCGCGACCGTACGGGCGCTCGCGTCGCTGACTGCGCCCTCGACCGTGATTGCGATGAACTTGCTCGCGCCTTCGCCGTCGCGGACGACCAGATGCGCGAGCTGGAGGCACAGGTCGGCGATGGCCGCGCGCACCGCGTCGGCACCCGGATCGTCATCGCCGGCGATCGCGGGATTGCCCGCCGCGCCGGTGGCAAAGGCGAGCACCGTGTCGCTGGTCGACGTATCGCCGTCGACGGTGATGCAGCTGAAGCTGCGGGCATTGGCTTCGTCGAGCGCGCGCTGGAGGAACCCCGCCTCGATCGCCGCGTCGGTGAAGAGGAAGCCCAGCATCGTCGCCATGTCGGGGGCGATCATCCCCGACCCCTTGATGATGCCGACGAAGCTGACGCGCCGGTCGCCGATCATCGCGTGGGTCATCGCGGCCTTGGGAAAGGTGTCGGTGGTGCCGATTGCGTCGGTCGCCGCGCGCCAGTCGCACGGTTCGGCGACGAAGGCGGCGTCGAGGCCCGCTTCGGCGCGGTCGATCGGCAGCGGCACGCCGATCACCCCGGTTGACGCGACGAAGATGTCCGACGGCTGGCAGCCGAGATGTGCGGCGGCGCGTGCCGCGATCGCCTCGACCGCGGCGCGGCCGCGATCGCCGGTGAAGGCATTGGAGTTACCGGCATTGACCACCAGCGCCCGCGCCCGGCCGAGTGGCAGCGCCTGGCGGCACCATTCGACCTCGGGCGAGGGGCAGCGGCTTTGCGTGGTCACGCCGGCCACCGTCGTGCCGGGCGCGAGCGTGACGAAGGTCAGGTCACAGCGGTCCCATGCCTTGTAGCGCGCGCGCGCCACGCGCGGGATCACCCCGGCGACTTGCGGCAGGTCGGGAAAGGTCGCGGGCGCGAGCGGCGAGCGGGGATGAGTCATGGCGCGATCCATGTTGTGTCGGCGCGCGAAGATCAACGATGGAGTTGCGCGCGCGATTTTTGTTCGACGCCGCCGCCGCCGCACCCTATGTAGCGGCCACGCTTATGAACGCGCTGCTCATCCTATCCGCCCTGTTCGCCGCCCTGACCGGCGCGATCGGCAGCGCGCGCGTGCCCGAGGTGCGTCAGGTGGAGGCTGTGGCCGCGGTCGCTGCGCGTGCGGCACAGATCGTGTCCCCAGCGCACAGCGCGGCGCTTCCCCTTCCCGCGCAAGGCTATGGTCCCGTGCGCGCCGACGTGGGGATTTCGGTCCCCGCGATCCGGCTTCGTCCGGTCGCCGCGATCCGCGGCGAGCGCCGCCGCGAATAGCGCGCGCTCGTTGCGCGCCCGCAACCAATGGGCGCGGCGATCGTTTTGAATGGCCGTGACGGCCCCGGCGCGCCGCGTGCGCGCCGAACCCCAGGATCATTACAGGAATTTTCTATGCTCGGCGGAATTGCCAAGTCGCTCTTCGGGTCGTCCAACGACCGTTATGTCGCCTCGATGCGACCCATCGTCGCCAAGATCAACGCGCTGGAGGCGCAGATGCAGGCGCTGTCCGACGACGCGCTTGCCGCGCAGACCGCCGCGTTTCGCGAACGCCTCGCCAACGGCGAAAAGCTCGACGCGCTGCTGCCTGAAGCCTTCGCGACGGTCCGCGAAGCCGGGGTGCGCGTGCTGGGCATGCGCCATTTCGACGTCCAGATGATCGGCGGCATCGTCCTGCATCGCGGCGAGATCGCGGAGATGCGCACGGGCGAGGGCAAGACGCTGGTGGCGACGCTCGCCACCTATCTGAACGCGCTGCCGGGCGATGGCGTGCACGTCGTCACCGTCAACGACTATCTGGCGCGCCGCGACGCCGAATGGATGGGCCAGGTCTATCGCTTCCTCGGGCTGACGACGGGCGTCATCGTGCCCAACCTGCCCGATCATGAGCGCCGCGCGGCCTATGCCGCCGACATTACCTACAGCACCAACAACGAACTCGGCTTCGACTATCTGCGCGACAACATGAAATATGATCGCGCGTCGATGGTCCAGCGGCCCTTCGCTTATGCCATCGTCGACGAGGTGGATTCGATCCTGATCGACGAGGCGCGCACCCCGCTGATCATCTCCGGCCCGACCGACGACAAGTCCGAGCTCTACATCTCGGTCGACGCCGTGGTGAAGCAGCTTGCCGAGGCGGATTACGAGAAGGACGAGAAGCAGCGCTCGATCATCCTGACCGAGGACGGGACGGAGAAGGTCGAGCGGATGCTCGAGGCCGCCGGGCTGCTCCAGGGCGCCAATCTCTATGACTTCGAGAACACGCAGGTGGTCCACCACCTCAACCAGTCGCTGCGCGCTAACATGATGTTCAAGCGCGACACCGACTACATCGTCAAGGATGGCAAGGTCGTCATCATCGACGAGTTCACCGGCCGCATGATGGACGGCCGCCGCTGGTCCGACGGCCTGCACCAGGCGGTCGAGGCCAAGGAAGGCGTCAATATCGAGCCCGAGAACCAGACGCTCGCCTCGATCACCTTCCAGAATTATTTCCGCATGTATCCCAAGCTGTCCGGGATGACGGGCACGGCGGCGACCGAGGCGCCCGAATTCTACGACATCTACAAGATGAATGTCGTGTCGATCCCGACCAACGTGCCCGTCCAGCGCGTGGACGAGGAGGATACGTTCTACAAGTCGACCGAGGACAAGTTCCGCGGCATCGCGCGCACGATCAAGGAACATGCCGAGCGCGGCCAGCCGGTGCTGGTCGGTACCGTGTCGATCGAGAAATCCGAGCTCTTGTCCGAATTCCTCGAAAAGGAAGGCGTGCCCCACAAGGTGCTGAACGCGCGCTATCACGAGATGGAGGCGCATATCGTGGCGCAGGCCGGGCGGTTGGGCGCGGTGACGATCGCCACCAACATGGCCGGGCGCGGCACCGACATCAAACTGGGCGGCAACCTGGAATTCCGCATCAACGACGAGCTCGCCGACATGCCCGACGGTCCCGAGCGCGAGGCGGCGATCGAGCGCCTCCGCCAGGAGATCGAAGCCGAAAAGGCGCAGGTGCTGGCCGCAGGCGGGCTGTTCGTGCTCGGCACCGAGCGCCATGAAAGCCGCCGCATCGACAACCAGCTGCGCGGCCGTTCGGGGCGCCAGGGCGATCCCGGATTGAGCCGCTTCTATCTCAGCCTCGACGACGACCTGTTGCGGATCTTCGGCTCGAACACGCTGTTCGCGCGGATGATGCGGTCGTCGATCGAGGATGGCGAAGCCATGCCGCCGTCGCGGATGCTGACCAAGGCGATCGAGACCGCGCAGAAGAAGGTCGAGGCGCGCAACTACGACATCCGCAAGCAGGTGGTCGAGTATGACAACGTCATGAACGACCAGCGCAAGGTGATCTATGAACAGCGCGCCGACATCATGGATGCCGATACGGTCGGCGACGTGGTGGTCGACATGCGCGCCGAGACGGTCAACGCCATGGTCGGCGCGGCGTGCCCGCCCAACAGCTATCCCGAGCAATGGGATGTCGACGGCCTGATCGAGGCGGCGCGCGAGACGCTCAACATCGACCCGCCCGTGCGCGCGTGGATCGAGGCCGAGGAAGGCATCGAGCCCGAGACGATCGAGACGCGCATCCGTGAGCTGGCCGATGCCCTGATCGCGGAGAAGTCCGCCGAGCTGGAGCCCGAGACCTGGACCGACATCGAAAAAGGCGTGCTGCTCCAGAATCTCGATCATCACTGGAAGGAGCATCTGGCGCTGCTCGACGCGCTGCGCGCGGTCATCCACCTGCGCGCCTATGCGCAGAAGACGCCGATCAACGAGTATAAGCAGGAAGCGTTCGGCCAGTTCGAACGGATGCTGGCGTCGATCCGCGAGGACGTGACCCGGACGCTGGCGTTCGCGCAGTTCCAGCTGGCACCGCCGCCCGACCTGCCCGAGCTGCCGGCGTTCCTGACGACGCATATCGACCCGCTGACCGGCGAGGACAACAGCGCCGACTGGGATGGCGGGTCGGCCGGCCTGGTGACGACGCGGCTGCCGCCGCTGCAAATGGCGATGCCCCAGCCCGAGGGCGACGAGTTGGGCGAGAACCCGGAACTGTGGGAAGGCCGGGTCAACCGCAACTCGCCATGCCCGTGCGGCTCGGGCCGCAAGTACAAGCATTGCCACGGCGCGCTGGTGTGAGGGGGGGGCGGGGCGACTTAGCCTGCCCCGTGCATTCTCGTCCATAGCCCGTCACCCCGGCCTTGTGCCGGGGTCCACCGTGCAGCGCGCGCTGGCATTTGATCATGGCATGGCAAGGTTGGTTGCTGGATGGCGTGCGACGTTAACCCGCGAAGTGTCGCGTTAGCCGGCGCGGTGGACCCCGGCACGAGGCCGGGGTGACGACAAGAAATAAGTGATGCGCTTGTCCCTCACGGGTAAGCGGAAGGCGGCAACATCGCGTAGCACGCGTTGCGCCCCCCACTTGCCTTTGCCCGCCCGGCGCGCCAGCGTCCTGTCGTCATGGACATGATCGACGCGCCTTCGCCCAATTTCGATGACCGGCAGCTGCCGATCACGATGATCGTGCTGCACTATACCGGGATGCAGGACGCAGCCAGCGCCGTTGCCCGGCTGCGCGACCCGGAAGCCAAGGTGTCGGCGCATTATGTGGTGGACGAGGATGGCGCGATCCTGCGGCTGGTCGATGAGGACAAGCGCGCGTGGCATGCGGGGCGGTCGCACTGGCGCGGCATCACCGACGTCAATTCGGCGAGCATCGGGATCGAGATCGTCAATCCGGGCCATGAGTTCGGCTATCGCGATTTCCCGGACGCGCAGATCGCTTCGGTCATCCGCCTCGTCCATCTGATCAAGGACCGCTACGACATCACGCGCGGCAACATCGTCGGCCATTCGGACGTCGCCCCGGCGCGCAAGCAGGATCCCGGCGAGCTGTTTCCCTGGGGAAAGCTGGCGCGGCTGCGGCTTGCATTGCCGCGCCCGACCCGCAACCTGATGGATCCGGGCTGGAGCGAGGGCGGTTTCCTCCTCGCGCTCGAGCGCTTCGGCTATGACGTCAGCGACCCCGTCGCGGCGATCCGCGCGTTCCAGCGCCGCTTCCGCCCCGAGATGATCGACGGCGAAGTCGATGCCGAGTGCCGGATGCTCCTGCTCGCGCTCCTGCTTCCCAAACCGCAGGGAGATGATTAGGTAACCCCCACTGCCAGAGGGCCGGGCGGCCGCGGCTCCGGACTTGATCCGGGGTCGAGGAAAGTCCGGGCTCCACGGAAACGACGGTGCCGGGTAACGCCCGGCGGGGGCGACCCCAGGGAAAGTGCCACAGAGAGCAGACCGCCCGGCTTTGGCAGGGTAAGGGTGAAAGGGTGCGGTAAGGGCGCACCGCGGGCCCGGCAACGGGAACGGCATGGCAAACCCCACCGGGAGCAAGACCGAATAGGGACGGCATATGCGCCTCGTTCCGGCGCGTCGTCCGGGTTGGTTGCTTGAGGCGGCGCGCGAGCGTCGTCCCAGAGGAATGGTCGCCCATCCCCCGACCGCGAGGAAGGGGGTGGACAGAACCCGGCTTACAGGCCCTCTGGCAGTGCATCGGCGGGTGGACGTTCGGCCATACTGGCCATTGCGCGCGCGCCTGCCTATCTGGAGTCGCATGAGCCGATCGTCACGTTCGATGGATTGGGGGTTTCCCCGCTGGCGCGCTTACGGTGCCGATCGCGAAGCCGTGACGGTGCGGATGTGCGATCGCGACGGGTGCGACCAGCCGGGCGACCGGCCCGCGCCCAAATCGCCCAACAGCCGCGAACGCTGGTATTTCTGTGAAACGCACGCGGCCGAATACAACCGCAACTGGAATTATTTCGAGGGGCTGAGCGAAGTGGAAGCCAAGCGCCGCGAGGCCAATGAACAGCGTGAGGCCAATGGCTATGCCGAGGCGAGCCATTATGGCTGGGGCGGCCCCGGCGACGGTTCGCGCAGCCGCGACGAGATGCGCGCGCTCGATGTGCTGGGGCTCGAAACCGACGCCGATTTCGAGACGGTCAAGGTCGCCTGGCGGCGGCTGGCCAAAGCCAATCACCCGGATGTCAAACCCGGCGATGCGGAGGCCGCGACGCGGTTTCAGGCGATCCAGACCGCCTATGAAGTGCTGAGATCGGCTGAGGAGCGCCGGACGCTCAAGGGCGGCCGATGAAGCGGCAGGTCCGGTCGCAATGGTCGAATGCGATCCTCGTCTGTGCCAAATGCTCGAAGAAACTCGACGGCGGTTTCGGCCCCAAGCGCCGCACCCCGCTCGCCAAGGCACTGCGCAAGCATCTCGGCCTGAAAAAGGGGCGCAAAGGCACCGCCGGGGTGGTCGAGGTCCGGTGTCTGGGCGTGTGTCCGCGCGGCGCGGTGACCGTCGTCAACGGCGCCGACGCGCGCGTCTGGAACCTGGTACCGGCGGGTGCCGACCTTGATGACGTCGCGCGCGAGCTCGGCCTGATCACGCCCAAATAGCGCTACGCCGAGCGCGGCTGCCGGTGTCGGCACGCTTGTGCGCAAATGTTCGGCCGATCGGTGGAACGAACGCGCGCCCAAGCCCTTTAACCTCCGGGCAGCCATTGCCGGGGAGGATGCTTGCGTGGCGGAGACACTGACCGTGAACGGAACGGAGCGGGCGTTGCCCGACGATCCACGCACGACGTTGCTCGATTTTCTCCGACACGACCTCGGCCTCACCGGCACCAAGAAGGGCTGCGATCACGGCCAGTGCGGCGCGTGCACGGTGATCGTCAACGGCATCCGCATCAACAGCTGCCTCACGCTGGCGGCGATGCATGCCGGCGAGAGCGTGACGACGATCGAGGGGATCGGCACGCCGACCGAGCCGTCGCCGCTGCAGCAGGCATTCCTGAAGCATGACGGGTTTCAGTGCGGCTATTGCACCCCGGGTCAGATCTGCGCCGCGACCGCAATGCTCGACGAGCTTGGCAACGGGTGGCCGAGCGATGCGACCGGTGCGCTCGATGCCGACCACTTCCATGTCACCGACGAGGAGCTGCGCGAGCGGATGAGCGGCAATCTGTGCCGGTGTGGCGCCTATGCCAACATCATCGCGGCCATCCGTGAGGTTGTCGGGGAGCGCGGGGCATGAGGACGCTCCACTATCGTCGCGTGCATGCGATCGACGACGCCATCGAAATCGCCCGCGATGCGCAGGCGGCGATCATCGCCGGCGGAACCAATTTGCTCGACCTGATGAAATTGCAGGTCGCGACGCCGTCACAGCTGGCCGACATCAACCATGTCGGCTTTCGCGAAATCGAGGATAGCCCCGATGGCGGGCTGCGCATCGGGGCGCTGGCGACCAACACCGAAACCGCGGTCCACCCCCGGGTCCGCCGCGATTATCCGGTGCTCGCCCGCGCGATCCTTGCCGGGGCGACCCAGCAGCTGCGCAACAAGGCGACGACCGGCGGCAATCTGTGCCAGCGGACGCGATGCTATTACTTCACCAATATCGACCAGCCGTGCAACAAGCGGCAGCCCGGCACCGGCTGCGGCGCGATCGGCGGCGTGGCCCGCCTGCACGCGATCCTCGGCACCAGCGACCAGTGCATCGCGACCTATCCGGGCGACATGGCGGTGGCGCTGAGCGCGCTGGACGCGACCGTCCATCTCCGTTCGGCGGGCGGTGGGGAACGCTCCGTCCCCGTTCGCGCCTTTCATTGCCTGCCCGGCGATACGCCATGGCGCGACAACGTGCTCGCGCAGGGCGAGGTGATCACCGCCGTCACCCTTCCGCCGCCGGTCGGCGCGACACAGCTTTACAGGAAGGTGCGCGAACGCTCGTCCTATGCATTCGCGCTGGTATCGGTCGCCGCGATCGTCGCGCTGGACGGCGGCAGGTTCAGCCGGGCCGATCTGGCCTTTGGCGGGCTGGCGCACAAGCCGTGGCACGATCCGCGCATCGGCGACGCGCTGATCGGCCAGGCGCCGTCGCCCGAGCTGTTCGACGCCGCCGCGGACATCCTGCTCGACGGCGCACGCAGCGACGGCGACAGCGCGTTCAAGGTCACCCTCGCGCGGCGCACGCTGCACGCGGTCCTTAGCCAGGTGACGGAGACGGCCCGATGAGCGTCAGCTTCAGACAGGATGAGCCCGCGACCGACAATCGCCTGGATCAGATGGGGCAGGGCGTGCTCGGCAAACCGCACCCGCGCATCGAGGGACTGGCGAAGGTGACGGGCACCGCGCCCTATGCCGCCGAATATCCGGTCGCGAATTGTGCCGAGGGCGTGCTCGTGACCGCGACGATCACGCGCGGCGAGGTCGTTCGGATCGCCACGGACCAAGCACTTGCCCTGCCGGGAGTGCTGGCGGTGATCGACGATCCGCGACTGACCACGCGACCCGCCCAGGGCACCGCCGACAAGGCTCCGGCGCAGTCGCCCCGGCAGGTCTGCTACTGGGGCCAGCCGATCGCGCTGGTCGTCGCCGAGCGCTTTGAACATGCACGCGACGCGGCGCGACGACTCCAGGTCGAATATCGCGCCGACCCAGATGCGCCCGTCGATCCGGCAGCGGTCGATCCCGAAGCGCAGACCGACGACGCGGTCAGCCGGGGCGATCTGGCCCAGGCGATGCGCGGGGCCACCCATAGCGTCGATGTCACCTATACCACCCAGGGCCATGCATCGGCGGCGATGGAGCCGCACGCCGCGATTGCCGAATGGGACGGCGAGCGGCTGACCGTCCACGCATCGCTCCAGATGCTGAACTACAACATCAGCGAGCTTGCCGACGCACTGGATCTGGATGAGGACCGGATCCGGCTCGTCTCGCGCTATGTCGGGGGCGGCTTCGGCTCTAAGCTCGGCATCAGTCAGGACGTCGTCGCCGCGTCGATCGCGGCGATGCAGCTCGGTCGTCCGGTTCGCGTCGTCCTGTCGCGGCAGCAGGTGTTTCAGGGGATCATGCGCCGGTCGGAAACGACCCAGCGGCTGCGGCTGGCGGCGGATGCGACAGGCGGGCTGATCGGCTTTGGCCATCATGCGCTCGTCTCGAATCTCCCCGGCGAAGCCTTTGCGGAGCCGGTGCTGCAATCGTCGCACTTCCTGTACGGTGCCGAAAACCGCGAGCTGTCGCTCGATCTGGCGCGCATCCACCGGATGACCGCGGGCTCCGTCCGCGCGCCTGGCGAGGCGGTGGGCATGCCCGCGCTGGAGGCGGCGATGGACATTCTGGCGGAAAAGGTCGGGATCGATCCGGTCGAGCTTCGCCTGCGGAATATTCCCGCGCGTGATCCGGAGAAGGACCTGCCTTTTTCCTCGCATACGCTTGCCGAATGCCTGAACAAGGGGGCCGAGGCGTTCGGATGGGACCGATCGCCGCGGCGGCCGCGTCAGACGCGCGACGGCGAATGGTGGATCGGCACGGGGGTGGCGAGCGCCGCGCGCGTGCATAATGTCCAGGCGGCGACCGCGCGCGTCACGCTGAGACGCGACGGCACCGCGCGAGTCGAAACCGACATGACCGATATCGGCACCGGGACCTACACGATCCTGGCGCAACTGGTCGGGGAGATGCTGGGCCTCGATCCGGCCGACATTCTGGTCGACCTGGGCGATACGCGTCACCCGCGCGGGCCGGGTTCGGGCGGAAGCTGGGGGGCGGCGTCGATCGGATCGGCGGTCTATGTCGCCTGTCAGGCGATCCGCGAGGACCTTGCGAGCCGCGCCGGCGTGTCCGAGCGCGAGCTTCGGCTCACGCGTGGTCGGACGGCTTCGGGTCAATCGCTGACCGATCTGCTGAGCGGCGCGGACATCGTCCGCGAGGGGCATTACGAACCCGGCAAGATCGAGGACGCGTTCACTGCCGCGGGATTCGGTGCGTTCTTCGCGCAGGTCCGGGTCAATCGCTTCACCGGCGAAACCCGCATCGACCGGATGACCGGCGCGTTCGGGTTCGGGCGGGTGCTCAATCCCACCACGGCGCGCTCGCAATGTCTGGGCGGTATCACCTGGAGTATCGGCGTGGCGCTGACCGAAGCGCTGGCGTTTGATCCGCGCGACGGCCACCTCGTCAACTGCGACCTGGCGGAATATCACGTGCCCGTTCATCGCGACATTCCCGACATCGACGTCGTCCTTGTCGAGGAACGCGACGCGGCGGCGAGCCTGATCCAAGCAAAGGGGATCGGCGAGCTGGGCATGTGCGGCGGCGCGGCGGCGATCGCGAACGCCGTCTACCATGCGTGCGGCGCGCGCGTGCTGGCGTTCCCGATGACGCCCGACCGGGTCCTGGCCGCGATGCCCGACTGACGGGTGCGATGCCGGTCGCCGCGGGCATTCTTGCCCGCCGGTGCAGGGTCAGCGCCGCGCCAGGATCGCCGCCGCGCGATCGAGGTCCGCGGGCGTATCGACATCGAGCAACGCGTCGGTCGACGGCGGGTCGATCATCGTCGTTGCCGATCCCCAGTCGATCGCCGCCGCGCCACGATCGCCGTTGAGCCGCATGAGCCTGGCGAAGTCGCTGGCGTCGAATGCCGCCGGGACCCCGGGCCGGCCCGAGGCGTAGCGGGTAAAGGCCGTTCCCGGCGCGCGCGCCAGCTGGCCGAGCAGGGGCGGCGTGACGCAGGGCATGTCGGCCAGTGCGATGACGAGCCTTGGGTGCGGCGCGGCCACATGGGCGGCGAGCGCGATCGAGGTGGCGAGGCCGCTGCCGGCGTCGGGATTGATCGCTACCTCCCAGTCGGCTGCCACGGGACCGATATCAGCCGCCGTCTCACGCGAGAGGATCAGCCATCTGGCCTTGAAGCCGGCACTGTCCGCGGCGTCCGCCGCCCAGCGCCAGAGCGGCTTGCCGAGCAGGTCGGCGACGAGCTTGCTGTCGCCGAAACGGCGTGCCGATCCCGCCGCCAGCAGCGCGAACGCGGGCGCGGGGTCAGGGGTTGGTCCGGAGCTGCTCATATTCCCCCGCCACCTCGGCAAGGATCGCCAGCGCCAGCGTCTGGGGCGACCGGCTGCCCGAGGGTCGGCCGATCGGGCTGCGCACGCGGGCGAGCGCGACAGGGTCGGCGCCGCGCTCCCGCAACGCTTCCAGGCGTGCGGCGCGCGCGGTGAAACCGCCCTGCGCCCCGACGTAGAAGGCGTCGCTCGCCAATGCTTCGTCGAGAAGCGCGATTTCCCACTCATGGTCGTGGAACAGCACGACGATCGCCGTCCAGCGGTCGGCGTCCGGCAGGCCGCTTCGGCGGCCCAGCGACAGGCCGGACTTCTCAACCCCCTGGCACACGACGCCCGCTGCCGCGGCGATGCGTTCGAGCGCGCCCAGTTCCGGCCCCTCGCCGAACGCGCGGATGGCGAGACACGGCAGATAGCGCCGCGCGCCGAGATACGGATTGGGCGGCAGCGAAATCGTTGCGGCACGCCGCGCCGTGAGCGCCGTCATCGCGGCGGCGCAAGCGGCGCGGTCGGGCACCGGGTCGATCAGGATGTCGAGGCCGCCACCACAGGGCAGGCGAAAATCCACGACGCCCGAATCCCGGCCATAGCGTCGGACGACGGGCGTCGTCGCACCCTGGGCATCGGTGCGCAGCTGCGCCTCCAGGCAACCGTCGGCCAGGCTGCCGGCGAAACTGCCGTCCGGCCGAATCGCAAGCTGCGCGCCGATACGACGGGAGAAGCTGCCGTCGATGCCGACGATGGTGCACAGGGCGACGCCCGGCGCACAGGCGGCTGCGAGCGCCAGATGATCCTCGTCCACCGCCCCCGGGTCTTCCCCCGACAGGCATGCGGGCAGGGCGGGATCGGTCAACGACATCGTCGGACGCGATAGCGCGCCTGCACTATTTGCAAAGGGCTAAACCGCGTGAAGCGGCCTTCGCCGATCGCGCCGGATGCTTGGAGGCCCGAGCCGGAATCGAACCGGCGTGCACGGATTTGCAGTCCGCTGCGTCACCACTCCGCCATCGGGCCGAAGCAGGCGCGCGAGATGCGCGGGGCCGCACGCAGTGTCAACCCTTGGTTCCGGACGGCGACTGCGAAAAACAATCGTACGCGCGCTTGGCGACGTGAAATCATATCATTAGAAGCCGATGTAGCAGGATGTGTATTGCATCGATAATACAGCTGTGCGACAGAGGCCAATAATGATCGAGACTGCTCCCCAGACGCTTTCCTTCGCGACCGCGCGCCAGGCGATGGTCGACAGTCAGCTGCGGACGAATTCGGTCAATGATCCGCGAGTCGTCGACGCGATGGCGAATGTCCCGCGCGAACAGTTTCTGCCTGCGCATCTGCGCAATGTCGCCTATCGCGACCGTCCGCTGCCGCTGGGTGCGGGGCGGATGCATAACGACCCGCTGGCGACCGGGCGGTTGCTGGTCGCGGCCGAGATCGCGCCGGCGGATCGCGTGCTGTTGATCGGGGCCGCGGGCGGTTATGCCGCCGCGCTGCTCGCGCGGCTGGCGGCGCATGTCGTGGCGGTGGAAGAATCGGCGGATCTGGCCGCGACGGCGCGCGCCGCGCTGGCCGGCATCGGCAATGTCGAACTGGTCGAGGGGCCGTTGAACCAGGGCTGGGCGGCGGGCGCACCCTATGACGTGATCGTGATCGACGGTGCGGTCGAACGGCTGCCCGACGGCTTCGTCGAACAGTGTCGCCCCGACGGGCGCATCGTCACCGGGATCGTCGATCGCGGCGTCACGCGGCTGGCGCGCGGCCAGCGGAGCCAGGGCGGCTTTGGCATGGTCGATTTCGCCGATGTCGAGTGCGTGGTGCTGCCGGGGTTCGAGCGGCCCAGGGGCTTCACCTTCTGAAATCGGGCATGATGAGACACCGTCTTCTCCTTTTCGCCGGCGTAGCGGTGCTTGCTGTCGGCCCGGCCAGCGCCGAAACGTTGCGTGACGCGCTGGTCCGCGCCTATTCGACCAATCCGACGATCACCGGCCAGCGCGCCAGCCTGCGCGCGACGGACGAGGCGGTGCCGCTTGCCCGCGCGGACGGATTGCCTTCGGCGGCGGTCGACGCGCGCTATTCGGAGGATTTCCAGCAGGCGGCCAATCAGTTCTTCGCCCCCGCACGGTCGGTGACGGGGCAGGCCAGTCTCAGCGTTCCGCTCTATGCCGGAGGCGCGGTCAAGAATTCGGTGCGCGCGGCCAAGACCCGGGTCGAGGCAGGACGCGCCAACCTGCGCGGCACCGAGGCGCAGCTGTTCACCGACGTGGTCGCGGCTTATCTGAACGTCATCCGCGACGAGGCGATCGTCGAGCTCAACGGTCAGAATGTCCGCGCGCTCGAGGTCAATTTGCAGGCGACGCGCGACCGGTTCGAGGTCGGCGACGTCACGCGCACCGATGTGGCGCAGTCCGAGGCCCGCCTGGCCGCCGCGGTCGGCCAGCTGCGCGGATCGGAGGCGACGCTGATCGCGAGCCGTGAATTCTATATCCGCACCGTCGGCGCCGCGCCCGAATCGCTCGAACAGCCGCCGCCGCTGCCCGGGCTGCCCGACAACGCCGATGCCGCCGTCGCAGTCGCGCTGGAAAACAATCCGACGCTGATCGCGGCGCGCCGCAACAGCGACGCGGCCGGTTTCGACGCGCGTGCCGCACGTGCGCAGCGTTTGCCCCAGGTTTCGACGTTCCTGGGCGGCAATTATTTCAACAACCTATCGTCCCAGAATGCCGGCAATGTCAGCGTCAATTCGGGCTCGGGCGCAAGCGCGGGCGTGCAGATGCGGATCCCGATCTATCAGGGTGGCGCACCAGCCGCGAACGTTCGCCGGGCCCGGGCGCTGGAGAGCGTCGCGATCGAGCAGGTGACCGCGACCGAACGCGCGGTGATCGAGCAGGCGCGCGCCTTCTTCGCCAACTGGCAATCGTCGCTGCGCGTGATCGAGGCGGCGGAGACGCAGGTGTCGGCGAACCGGCTGTCGCTTGAAGGGGTGCGGGCCGAAAACAGCGTCGGCACGCGTACGATCCTCGACATCCTGGATGCCGAGCGCGAGCTGCTCAATGCGCAAGTGACGCTGGTGACCGCGCGCCGCGACGCCTATGTCGCCGGTTTCGCGCTGCTGGCGGCGATGGGCCGGGCGGAGGCGCGCGACCTGGGCCTCGACGGCGGGCCGCTTTACGATCCCGACGTCAATTATCGCCGGGTGCGCGGCGGGCTGTGGGACTGGAGCGACGGCGCGCGTGCCGCGCCGGTCGCGAGCAGCACCGCGAACACGCCGGCGCAGACGCCGGTCGTGACCAAGCCGCTCGATCCCGAGCTGCAGCGTGGCGTTGACACGGGCCCCGCAAATCCCGACAGATAGGCGCGTTGGCGGCGAAATTGGGATCGGGATGATGGGCGACCTGGGCGGCGAAACCTCGATGGAGGACATCCTGTCGTCGATCAAGCGCATCATCGCCGAGGAAAGCGACGGCACCGCCGGT
>NZ_LSKG01000181.1:0-5005 GCF_001557005.1 Sphingomonas sp. CCH15-F11
GAAGGGGGCCAGATGCGCCTGATCGACGGTCAGTTCGCCCGCCGAGGGCATTGCTGTGCCGATAAGGGCGAGAAGCGGTGCGGCGGCGAGCAGAAGCGCCGGGCGATAGGATCGGGTCAAGCTGGGCATCGTGGGGTCTCCTGCTGGCAGGCGCGTTGCCCGAGGGTTCGCCCGCGCGACCGAAACGGTTACGCCGGGCGTCGTCATCATTAACATGCCGGCGCTCGCCCGGCTTTGCGCAACCCTGCTAAATTCGTGGCGGCCGGTTTAGAACAGGCCGTCGATCTGGCCATCGGCGTCGATCCGGATCGCCTCGGCAGCGGGCACGCGCGGGAGGCCGGGCATCGTCATCAGGTCGCCGCAGATCGCGACGACGAACCCCGCGCCCGCCGCCAGCCGCACCTCGCGCACCGTCACGACATGGCCGGTCGGCGCGCCGAGCAGCGCGGGGTCGGTCGAGAAGCTGTATTGCGTCTTGGCCATGCAGACGGGCAGGCGGCCGTAGCCTTCGCTTTCCCAGCGTTTCAACTGGGCGTGGACGGCGGGGGAGGCCACCGCTTCCTCGGCGCGGTAGATGCGGGTCGCGACCGTATTGATCTTGGCGAACAGCGGCAGGTCGTCGTCATAGAGCGGCGCGAACTGGCCGGCGTCCTTGTCGGCAAGCGCGGCGACCGCTTCGGCCAGGTCGACCGCGCCCGCGCCGCCCTCGGCCCAGTGGCGGCACATGATCGCGCGACTGCCATGCGCGGCCGCGACCTCATGCAGCACGGCGAGCTCGGCATCGGTGTCGGTGCCGAAGTGGTTGATCGCGACAACGGCAGGAACGCCGAACTGGCGGATATTTTCCAGGTGGCGGATCAGGTTGACCGATCCGCGTCGCACCGCGTCGACATCTTCGCGCGCCAGATCGCCCTTGGCGACGCCGCCGTTCATCTTGAGCGCGCGCACGGTCGCGACGATCACCGCCGCGCTGGGGGTAAGCCCCGCCTGGCGGCATTTGATATCGAAGAACTTCTCCGCGCCCAGGTCCGCCCCGAATCCCGCTTCGGTGACGACATAATCGGCGAGGCCCAATGCGGCGCGGGTCGCGATCACCGAGTTGCAGCCATGCGCGATGTTGGCGAACGGGCCACCATGGATCAGCGCGGGATTGCCGGCGAGCGTCTGGACCAGGTTGGGCTTGATCGCCTGGGCCAGCAGCACCGCCATCGCGCCGCTCGCCTTTAGGTCGGCGGCGGTGACCGGGCGGCGATCGCGCGTGTAGGCGACGACGATGCGCCCCAGCCGCGCCTCGAGGTCGTCGAGGTCGCGCGCGAGGCACAGGATCGCCATGACTTCGGACGCGACGGTAATGTCGAAGCCGCTTTCGCGCGGGAAGCCGTTGGCGGTGCCGCCGATCGACTGGACGATGTCGCGCAGCGCGCGGTCGTTCATGTCGAGGACGCGCCGCCACATGATGCGCCGCACATCGATGTCGAGCGCGTTGCCCCAATGGATATGGTTGTCGATCATCGCGGCGAGCAGGTTGTGGGCGCTGGTGATTGCGTGGAAATCGCCGGTGAAATGGAGGTTGATGTCCTCCATCGGCACCACTTGCGCATAGCCGCCGCCGGTCGCGCCGCCCTTGGTGCCGAAGCACGGTCCGAGCGAAGGTTCGCGCAACACTAGCATCGTGCGTCGCCCGGTCAGGTTGAGCGCGTCGGCCAGGCCGACCGACGTGGTGGTCTTGCCCTCGCCGGCGGGCGTCGGATTGATCGCGGTGACGAGGATCAGCTTGCCCTGATGCCCGGACGGCGCGTCGATCCGGTCGAGCTCGATCTTCGCCTTGTGACGGCCATAGGGCTCGATCGCCGCCTCCGGGATACCGGCGCGTTCGGCGATCGCGTGGATGGGCTGGAGCGTAGCGGCGCGCGAGATCGCGATGTCGGACAGCATGGCGCGGGTGTAGCGGGGCGCGAGGCGGGCGGCCAGATGATGTTCACGCCGTCCCGTCGGAGGCCGGGGCCGGTGGCCGATGGTCCGCGACACTGGCCAGAGGCCCCGGCCTCCGGGGTTCCCCGCAAAGTATTACTTTGCGGGGGTCCCTCCGCCGGGGCGACGGCTTATTGGCGAGGCAGGACGCATTTCAAACGTCACCCCGGCGAAGGCCGGGGTCTCTGGCAAAAGGAGCGCTACACTGGCCAGAGGCCCCGGCCTACGCCGGGGCGACGATTAGGACTGGCTCGCGTAAACGTTCAGACGTCACCCCGGCGAAGGCCGGGGTCTCTGGCAAAAGGAGCGCCACCCGCCCCACCGGCCCGGCCCACGCGGGGTGACGAGTAGCTTTGGTCCGCCCCCACATTCCTTCGTCACCCCCGCGAAGGCGGGGGTCCACCGGGCTGTCAGGCTGTCCGCTCAAGGTCGAGCGCTTCGCATGCTGGGCGGTGGACCCCGGCCTACGCGGGGTGACGATCATTACAGGAGCGGCAGGCGCTTACGCAGCCGCGCGGCGGCGTTCCTGCATTTCCTCGTTGAGCATCTCCGCGAGCAGGAAGGCGAGTTCCAGGCTCTGGCTGGCGTTGAGGCGCGGGTCGCAATGGGTGTGGTAGCGATCGGCCAGCGACTGCTCGGTCACCGCGACCGCGCCGCCCGTGCATTCGGTGACGTTCTGGCCGGTCATTTCCGCGTGGATGCCGCCGGCGATCGTCCCTTCGGCGCGGTGCACCGCGAAGAAGCCGCGCACTTCGGCGAGGATGCGATCGAAGGGCCGCGTCTTGTAGCCGTTGGCCGCCTTGATGACGTTGCCGTGCATCGGGTCGCAGCTCCACACCACCGGATGCCCCTCACGCTTCACCGCGCGGACCAGCTTGGGCAGTCCGTCCTCGATCTTGTCATGGCCATAGCGGGTGATGAGCGTCATGCGGCCCGGCACCCGCGCGGGATTGAGCGTGTCGAGCAGGCGCAGCAGCACGTCGGGCTCCAGGCTGGGGCCGCACTTCATGCCGATGGGATTGCCGATGCCGCGCAGGAATTCGACATGCGCCGACCCCTCGAAGCGGGTGCGGTCGCCGATCCACACGAAATGCGCGGAGGTGTCGTACCAGTCGCCGGTCAGCGAATCCTGGCGAGTCAGCGCCTGCTCATAGGGCAGGAGCAGCGCCTCGTGGCTGGTGTAGAAGCTGGTGCCTTTCAGCTGCGGCACGGTGTC
The DNA here is from genome assembly GCF_001557005.1 of Sphingomonas sp. CCH15-F11. Classification (NCBI taxonomy): domain Bacteria; kingdom Pseudomonadati; phylum Pseudomonadota; class Alphaproteobacteria; order Sphingomonadales; family Sphingomonadaceae; genus Sphingomonas; species Sphingomonas sp. CCH15-F11. The sequence goes on from NZ_LSKG01000181.1 coordinate 3,188, forward strand.
GGGGCTGATCCCGCAGGCTTCCATGAAGTCGAGCGCTTCGCCGATGCGGTCGGCGACGTCGCGATATTTCTTGGCCCAGGGGCTGGAGCCGAGGAAATCATGCGTCCAGCGATGAACCTGGTGGAGATTGGCATAGCCGCCCTGCGCGAAGGCACGCAGCAGGTTGAGCGTGGCGGCGGACTGGAGATAGCCCTGCACCATGCGCTGCGGATCGGGGATGCGCGCTTCGGGGGTGAAGGCGATGTCGTTGACATTGTCGCCGCGATAGCTGGGCAGCTCGACGCCATCGATCACCTCGGTCGGGGCCGAGCGCGGCTTGGCGAACTGGCCCGCCATGCGGCCGAGCTTCACCGTCGGCAGCTTGGACGCAAAGGTCAGCACCACCGCCATTTGCAGGATGACGCGGAAGGTGTCGCGGATGTTGTTGGGGTGGAACTCGGCAAAGCTTTCCGCACAGTCGCCGCCCTGGAGCAGGAACGCCTTGCCCGCCGCGACCTTGGCCAGTTCCGCGGTCAGCTCGCGCGCTTCGCCCGCGAACACCAGCGGCGGGTAGCTCGACAGCGTGTCGGTCGCGGCCTTCAATGCGGCGGCGTCGGGATAATCGGGCAATTGCCGCGCGTCGGCGGCGGTCCAGCTGCCGGGGGTCCAGCTACTCATGTCATTCTCCGAAATGCGGGCGGTCACGAACCAGTCGGCGTGATGGGCGATGCCGTTGGCGGCGATCTGGTTGACCGCGGCGGCGGACGCGCGCTTGCCATCCTCCTCCCAACCCTGAACCGTGCTGCCCGGCGCGCCATACCACGCACCGAAGGCGGCGCGGCTGATGCCACGCTCCTCGCGAAACCGCCTGATCTTGATGCCTGCCAGTGTCGTCATGGGGAGCCATTTACGCTAACGGGGTAAATGTGCAAGGGGGTGGAGGGGGTGGCAGGTTTCTCGACTTCGCTCGAAACGAACGACGTTCTGGTTGGGTAGATTTCAGCTTAACCGTGCTCCTCCTTCCCGTTCGTTTCGAGCGAAGTCGAGAAACGCGAAGCAGTCCGCTCAGTAACCCGCGTCGAGATCCACGACATTGCGCATCGGTCGGCCGGCCAGGAACGCCCCCAGATTCTCCAGGAACAACGCCCCCGCCCGCTGGAACATCGTCGTCTGCGCGCGGCCGGACAGGTGCATGGAGTGCAGCACGTTGGGCGTGGTCCACAGCGGATGGTCGGCGGGCAGCGGCTCGGGCGTGACCGTGTCGAGGAACGCGCCGCCGATCCGGCGGGCGGTGAGCGCGGCGATCAGCGCGTCCTGATCGATCATGTCGCCGCGCGCCATGTTGACGATCCAGGCGGTCGGCTTCATCGCCGCCAGCTCGGCCGCGCCGATCATCGCGCTGGTCTCGCCGGTGGAGGGCGCGGCGAGGATGATCCAGTCGAATTCGCCGAGGTGCGCGCGCCACTGGTCCGGGGTCAGCGTGCCGTCACGGCCCGATCGCGTGACGCCGGTCACCTCCATCTCGAACGCGCGCAGCCGTGACGCGATCAGCCCGCCGATCGTGCCCATGCCGATGATCAGCGCGCGCCCGCCGGCCAGCTCGATCGTGCCGGGCGAGGCGACCGTCCATTCGTGGCGATCGGCGATGCGGACCACTTCGTCATAGCGCTTGGCGGCGGCGAGCATCCCCATGACCGCATATTCGGCGACGGCATTGGCATTTATGCCGGTGCCGTTGGTGACGATCGTGCCGCGCGATTTGAGCTGCGCGGTGTCATAGGCGTCGACGCCCGCGCGCAGCTCAAATCGCGCGGCACGATCGTCACCAACGGCACCGGC
>NZ_LSKG01000182.1:0-2205 GCF_001557005.1 Sphingomonas sp. CCH15-F11
CCTTAAGCCCCCCTTCAGGGGAGGGGTTGGGGTGGGGGCTGTCCGCACGCTCCAACGCCTGCAGGATCGTGACCTTCACGCCTTCGACGTTGCGCATCACGTCGTGGTTCGTCACGCGAATCACGCGAAAGCCTTGCCGGCCCAATTCCGCATCGCGAGCGGTATCCGCCTCTGCTTCATGGGTATCGCCATCGACTTCGACGATCAGCCTTGCCGATGGGCATACAAAATCGGCGATAAACCACCCGATCACCTGCTGGCGGCGAAACTTCCAGCCGCCGAGCTGGCGGTTCGACAGGTTGCGCCACAGTCGCTTTTCCGGCTCGGTCGGGTTGTTGCGCATGTGGCGCGCGCGCTGGTGCAGCGTGTCAAGCTGCGCAACCGACAGCCCCCACCCCATACCCCTCCCCTGAAGGGGAGGGGCTTCCGGTCGCCAACCCTTATCTAAGCCCCTCCCCTTCAGGGGAGGGGTTGGGGTGGGGAATGTCATCCGACCGACCCCTCTAGCGAAATCCCCAGCAGCTTCTGCGCTTCGACCGCAAACTCCATCGGCAATTGCTGCAGCACTTCGCGCGCGAAGCCGTTGACGATCAGCGCGACTGCCGCTTCCTGGTCCAGCCCGCGCTGCATCGCGTAGAACAACTGGTCGTCGGAAATCTTTGACGTCGTCGCTTCATGCTCGATCTGCGCCGTCGGATTGCGCACCTCGATGTACGGCACGGTATGCGCGCCGCACTGGTCGCCCAGCAGCAGGCTGTCGCACTGGGTGAAGTTGCGCACCCCCTCCGCGCCCGGTGCCACGCGCACCAGCCCGCGATAGGTGTTGTCCGAACGCCCGGCCGAAATCCCTTTCGACACGATCGTCGATCGCGACCCCTTGCCGTTGTGGATCATCTTGGTGCCGGTGTCGGCCTGCTGGCGGTTGTTGGTCACCGCGACCGAATAGAATTCGCCGACCGAATTCTCGCCGTTCAGCACGCAACTGGGGTATTTCCAGGTGATCGCGCTGCCGGTCTCCACCTGCGTCCAGCTGACCTTGCTGTTCCTGCCCTGGCACAAGGCACGCTTGGTCACGAAATTATAGATGCCGCCCTTGCCGTCCGCGTCGCCGGGATACCAGTTCTGGACGGTGGAATATTTGATCTCGGCATCGTCGAGCGCGACCAGCTCGACCACGGCGGCGTGCAGCTGGTTCTCGTCGCGCATCGGCGCGGTGCAGCCTTCCAGATAGCTGACATACGCGCCCCTGTCGGCGACGATCAGCGTGCGTTCGAACTGACCGGTATTCTCCGCATTGATGCGGAAATAGGTGCTCAGCTCCATCGGGCAACGCACGCCTTCGGGGATGTAGACGAACGTCCCGTCGGAGAAGACCGCGCAGTTCAACGCCGCGAAATAATTGTCGTGCATCGGCACGACCTTGCCCAGCCATTTGCGGACCAGATCGGGATATTCCCGGATCGCTTCGCTGATCGACCGGAAGATGACGCCGGCGGCTTCCAGCTCCTTGCGGAACGTCGTCGCGACCGACACGCTGTCGAACACCGCGTCCACCGCCACCTTGCGCGCGCCCTCGACCCCGGCGAGCACCTTCTGCTCCTCGATCGGGATGCCGAGCTTTTCGTAAACGCGCAGGATCTCGGGATCGACCTCGTCCAGCGAACCCAGTTTCGGCTTCGCCTTGGGCTCGGCGTAATAATAGGCGTCCTGGTAATCGATCGGCGGCACGTTGAGCTTGGCCCAGTCGGGCGGGGTCATCGTCAGCCAGTGGCGATACGCCTTCAGTCGCCATTCGAGCATCCATTCGGGCTCGTTCTTCTTGGCGCTGATGAAGCGGACAATGTCCTCGCTCAGCCCCTTGGGCGCGAACTCCTGCTCGATGTCCGAGCTGAAGCCCCACTCATATTTCTTGTTGGCGGCGGCAATCGCCTCGGCATTCTTGGTGGCCATCGGTTCAGTTTCCAATTGCATGGGCCCGGGCGTCGGCGGACAGGCTGGCCAGGCTGACCCCGGCGAGCGCGCCGCGCATCGCGTCGTTGACCATGCCCCAGTGCGGCTTGACCCGGCAATTCGCCTCGACCGCGCAGTCATGCCGGCCATGCTCGACGCACGCGGTCAGCGCGATCGGGCCTTCGATTGCCTCGACAATGTCGGCCAGGCTGATCGCGGCGGGGGGCCGCGACAGGCGAAAACCGCCGCCGGTAC
>NZ_LSKG01000183.1:0-1324 GCF_001557005.1 Sphingomonas sp. CCH15-F11
CTGAACCGCCCCGGGATTGTCGGAGGCTCCAACTCCTGAGAAGGCGGAGCCTGTATGAGCAAGACAACGAACAAGTTTTCACCCGAGGTGCGTGCCCGTGCGGTACGGATGATCCTGGACCACGAAGGCGATTATCCGTCGCGCTGGTCGGCGGTGGTGTCGGTTGCCGACAAGATCGGCTGCGCACCGCAGACGCTTCACGAGTGGGTTAAGAGGGCCGAGGTAGACAGCGGCAAGCGCGCTGGCGTGCCGAGCGATACGGCCGACAAGCTGAAGGCGCTGGAACGCGAGAACCGAGAGTTGCGCCAGGCCAACGAGATTCTTCGTAAGGCGTCAGCATATTTTGCGCAGGCGGAGCTCGACCGCCCGTTCAAGCGATGATCGCGTTTATTGATGATAACCGCGCTTTTTATGGGGTCGAGCCGATCTGCAAGGTGCTGCCGATCGCCCCATCAACCTATCACGCGCATGTCGCACAGCGACGAGATCCATTGCGCCTGTCGGCGCGGGCAAGGCGCGACCTGGCATTCAAGCCGGAGATCGCGCGCGTATTCGCTGAGAACTTTGCGGTCTACGGCGTGCGCAAGGTCTGGCGGCAGATGAACCGAGAAGGGTTCGCCATCGCCCGCTGCACCGTCGAGCGGCTGATGCGCGATATGGGCTTGGCAGGGGTGATCCGGGGCAAGCCGGTGCGCACTACGATCAGCGACAAGGCGGCACCTTGCCCGCTGGATCGTGTCAACCGCCAGTTCCATGCACCAGCGCCCAACAGGCTGTGGGTCTCGGACTTCACCTACGTCTCGACCTGGGGCGGGTTTGTCTATGTCGCGTTCGTGATTGACGTCTACGCCCGCTATATCGTGGGCTGGCGGGTCAGCAGAACGGCCCATGCTAGCTTTGTGCTGGATGCTTTGGAGCAGGCGCTCCACGATCGCCGCCCGGTCCATCGTGGTGGCCTGATCCACCACAGCGATCGCGGCAGCCAGTATGTCTCGATCAAATACACCGAGCGCCTTGCCGAAGCCGGGATCGAACCATCGGTGGGCAGCGTCGGCGACAGCTACGACAACGCTTTGGCGGAGACGATCAATGGCCTTTACAAGGCCGAAGTGATCCATCGGCGTGGGCCATGGCGTTCCTTTGAAACAGTCGAGTTCGCCACGCTCGAATGGGTCGACTGGTTCAACCACCGCCGGTTGCTGGAGCCAATCGGCAACATCCCGCCGGCAGAAGCCGAGCAACGATATTATGCCATGCTGGACGACGTACCCATGGCCGCGTAACTTAAACCAAATCGCCTCCGGCAATCCCGGGGCGGTTCACC
>NZ_LSKG01000184.1:0-21300 GCF_001557005.1 Sphingomonas sp. CCH15-F11
CCCGCCGCGGCCGGTGCCGATGGGGCCGGAGCCGGGGCGGGCGCACTGGCTTGCGCTTCGGCGGCAGGCGCAGGCGCGGGGCTCGCGGCGGGGGCGGGCGCAGGCTTGGCGGCGGGCGCGGCGGCATCCTCGCCCTCGCCGGCCAGCAGGGCGATGACCGTGCCGACCTTCACCCCGTCAGTCCCCTCGGCGACCAGGATCTGCGTGATCGTGCCCTCGTCGACCGCCTCGAACTCCATCGTCGCCTTGTCGGTCTCGATCTCCGCCATCAGGTCGCCGGCGCTCACCGTATCGCCTTCCTTGACCAGCCAGCGGGCCAGCGTGCCCTCCTCCATGGTCGGGGACAGGGCGGGCATCTTGATTTCGATCGGCATCGGCGCGGGTTCCGTTGCGTGGTCCTGGGGAGCGCCTTCCTTTGCCGGGCCGGGACGCCCGGTCAACCCCATCACCTTGCGCATACGTCTTCGACTCGCCACGTTCGGCGCCGCGGGATCGAAATTCCGGGGGGAGGAACACAATATGCGCACCTATCTGGTGGTGGTCGACGAGAGCCCGGAGTCCGAAGTCGCGCTGCGCTTCGCCGCCCGACGCGCGGTCAAGACCGGCGGCAATGTCGAGATCCTGGCGCTGATTCCCAAGGCGGAGTTCGTCCACTGGGGCGGCGTGATGGCGACGATCGAGGACGAGGCGCGCCAGCGCGCCGAGGCACTGGTCGCGGGTGCCGCGGGCACCTTGCTGGAGGAATCGGGGATCAAGCCGACGATCACGGTGCGCGAAGGCGACGGACCAAAGGTCGTGCGCGAGGCGATCGAGGTCAATCCGGAGATCGCCGCCCTCGTCCTCGGCGCGGCGGCGAGCGGCGCGCCCGGCCCGCTGGTCGCGCATTTTTCCGGCGCCGACGCGGGCAAGCTGCCCGTGCCGATCATGATCATCCCCGGCAGCCTGGAGGTCGAGGCGATCGACCGGCTGAGCTAGCCGGCGTTCCGCCGGGTCAGGCGGCGCGTAAGGTCGCCGGCCGGCCGATGTCGTTCGCGGCATGGCGCGGCGCGGGCCCCGGTCGATCGCCGTCCGCCCCGCCCCCCGGTCGCTTGATCCGCGTCCGCGTGCGGCGCTGGCGCGCACGCGAGCTGCGGACCGACCGTGCGTGTCGCGCGCTGCGCACGACCGCGGCGATCCCGCGCATCCGGGCCAGCCCGGCCAGCAATGCGGTGGCCATCATCGCGTCGTAATAGGCCGCCGTTTGCCAAGCCATCAGCATCAGCGCATCGGCCGCACCGAAGATGAGCATGAGCTCGCCGCCGACCGGCAGCAGCATCACCAGTGCGACCATGAACAGCAACTGCTGGCGCGACAGTGCCGAAAGCCGCCGCGCGGGTGCCGCCACCAGTGTCCGGTGCAGCCACCGCGCGATCGGCGTCTCTGGCCAAAGGCGCAGGATCATCATCACGAAAACGGTCGTCGCAAACAGCATGGCAGCCCCCTCCCGGCTCGAAAGTGGCGTGCGCATCCCCGCCGTGCAAGCTGGCGCGCAACGAGGGGATTGAGCCGGGCGCCGATCGCGTCCACGATCGCACGATGCGCCACCTGATCCTGCTCGCTCCGCTCCTCCTCCCCCTTCCCGCCATCGCCCGCGACGCGCCCGATCCCGCGCGGATGAAGGCCGATGTCGAGAAAATGGTCAGCTTCGGCACCCGCCACACGCTGTCCAGCCCCGATGACCCCAAACGCGGCATCGGCGCGGCGCGCAAATGGGCGGCGGACGAGCTCAACCGGATCAGCGCGAAGTGCGGCGGCTGCATTACCGTCGCCAATATCGCGCGCACCTTCACCGGCCCGCGCGCGCCCAACGGCGTCAACGTCGTCAACGTGCTCGGCTTTCAGGCCGGGCGCGACCCCAACCGCGTCATCATCGTGCAGGGCCATATCGACAGCCGGGTCAGCGACGTGATGGACTTCACCAGCGATTCGCCCGGCGCCAATGACGATGCCTCCGGCGTCGCGGTGGTGCTGGAGGCCGCGCGCATCCTGTCGAAGGAAAAGTTCGACGCGACGATCATCTATGCCGCCCTGTCCGGCGAGGAACAGGGGCTGTGGGGCGGCACCTTGCTGGCCGAAACCGCCAGGGAGCGCGGCTGGGTGGTCAGCGCGGTGCTCAACAACGACATTGTCGGCAACACCCTCGGCACCAACGGCGCGCGCGTCGCCGACCGGGTGCGCGTGTTTTCCGAAGGCATCCGCGCGTCGGAAACGATCGAGCAGCAGATCGCCCGGCGCGGCAATGGCGGCGAGGATGATGGCCCGTCTCGCGCGCTGGCCAAGGCGATCGACGGCGTCGCGGCGGCGATGCCCGGCGCGCTCGACGTGTTCGTCGATCGGCGGCCCGACCGCTTCGGGCGCGGCGGCGACCATGAGCCGTTCCTGCGGCTGGGCTATCCGGCAGTGCGCTTTTCGGTCGGGATCGAGAATTACGACCAGCAGCACCAGGATCTGCGCACCGAAGCCGGTCGCGAATATGGCGACACCGTCGACAAGATGGATTTCCCCTATCTGGCCAGGGTCGCGGCGATCAACGTGGCCACGATCGCCCGGCTGGCCAGCGCCCCCGCCGCGCCCGACGGCGTATCCGTGGGCGGCGCGGTCTCCTCCGACACGACGGTCAAGTGGCAAGCCGTGCCGGGTGCGACGGGCTACCGCGTCCATTGGCGGCGCAACGATGCGCAGGACTGGACCGACCATCGCGACGTGCCCGCATCTGCCACCGAGTCGGTGCTCAAGGACGTGATCGTCGACGACCACTTCATCGGCGTGTCGTCGCTGGCCGCCGACGGCGCGGAGAGCATCGTCACCTTCGCCGGGCGGGCTGCGGCGCGGTAATCCAAAACCGCCGTCACTCGGGCCGCGTGCCGGGGTCCGCTGCGCCATTCAGCTCGCGCCGCGCAAGGTGCGGCCTGCGCGGTGCCGTTGGCGCGCACCCGTGCGGCGGGCAAAAGCCTGTGCCCATGTCGCGGCGGGGCCCGGCATGCGGCCGGGGCAACGGCCCCTGGGGCTTCGTGCGCAGCGGATATTGCCGGGCCGGCTGATCAGCCGCCGCAGGTCACCGTCGTCTCGAAGGTTGCCGGGAAGTACCAGCCGCGCGCGACATAGGCGGGGCGGGCCTCGACCGTGCGCGTGGTACAACCATTGCCTGTGACCTGGACCTGTGGCGGCACCGACGGCGGCAGGTCGATCTCGTCCGACCGCCAGTCGCGATAGCCCGCGCGGTCGTCATCGTCCCAGGGCGGATAGTCAGCATCGTCATCGCGCGGCGCCCGACCGCGATCCTCCGCCCGGTCGATCGCAAGGCCAGCCACTGCCCCGACGCCCGCACCGATCAGCGCCCCGCGCAGCCGGTCGCCGCGACCGGCGATCAGCCCACCGGCGACCGCACCGGCCCCCGCCCCGATGGCCGCGCCACCGATGCCGCGATCGGCGCGCACGGGCGCTGCCGCCGGCCGCGGATAGCCGCGCGGGGGTGCGACCGGCCCCGGCCGGGGCGGCGGGGCTTCCGCCAGCACGGTCGCAGGCGCCGCCACCGCTGCCGGGCGGGCGGGCGGCGGCGCATAGGTCGCACCGGGCGCGGCCGGCGCGCGTGCGACGGCGGGCGCTGATGCGGGTGCAGGTGCAGGTGCAATGGCGCGCATTGGTGCAGCGGGCGCGAACAGCGCGACCGGCGCGGCCTTCATCGCGGCGGGATTGTTCCAGTCGATGCCGGTGCGCGCGTCGATCACCCGGCCGTCGTCGCCGACCAGCACCGCGTCGTCATAATAGCGCAGCCAGCGCCGCCCCGTCTCGGCGGCGGGCAGTCGGTACCGGGCCGGATCGCGCACCTCGAACCCCGGTTCGATCCAGTAGCGCGGCAGTTCGACACCGGCTTCGGGCGCGCGATAGGCCGCCCAGCCGCCCGGCGCATAGCTGCCCGCATACCAGCGCCCGTCCACGCTGCCGCCCCAGCCCGTCTCGGGTGCCGCCTGTCCCGCGTGAACGGGCATGGCGGTAAGGCTCGCCAGGATGAGGGCGGTCACGGTCGATCGGCGCATCTTGGTCAACTCCCGGGTGGTCGCGCGCAACCTAACAGCCGGGTCGCCGGGTGGGAAACCGGCGCAATGGTTAAGCCTGTCCCGCTTCGGATCAGTCCGCGATGCGCGCGGCCAGGATCGCCATCAACGCCTCGCAACCCGCAGCATCCTCCGCATCGAAGCGCGCCACCTTGGGACTGTCGAGGTCGAGCACCCCGATCAGCCGGCCGTCATGGACGATCGGCACGACCAGTTCGGACGCGCTGGCCGCGTCGCAGGCGATATGGCCGGGAAAGGCGTGGACGTCGTCGACCAGCTGCGTGGCGCGGGTCTGCGCCGCGGTGCCGCACACGCCACTGCCGAACGCGATGCGGATGCACGCCGCCTTGCCCTGAAACGGCCCGAGCACCAGTTCGTCGCCGACGTTGCGATAGAAACCCGCCCAATTGAGATCGGGCAGATACTGCCAGATCAGCGCGGCGGCGTTCGCCATGTTGGCGATCGCATCCGGCTCCTCCGCGGTCAGCGCATCGAGCGCGCCCGCCAGTTCACGATACAGCTCGGCCTTGCTGCCGGCGGCGATGTCGAAGTCGTACATGGGCCGGGATGTAGGGGCTTTGTAGCGTGGGCGCTACTGGCAAGGCGTCCACAACTAAGGCCCACACAATTGGTCCACCGGATGAGCTGATCACAGCCCATCGTAAGCCGCTTTTTGAGCGGCTTCGAGTGCGGCGGGCATAGTAACCATCCCCAATTGTCCCTGAGCTATCACTTGTCGCACCGGTGGTTGGATTCGCGGCCTTTCTAATCCAATGCAAGCTTTAGCGGGTGGGAGCGGGGGTGCTGCTCCCCGCACGATTGCAGCAATGTCGAGCGGTTGGCTGCGCTCGTCCTCTCTCGCGAGGCCACGGCGATCCCAAGTAAAAAGCATGAGCAGCGGTGCGTTGCGGTCTATATTCTTCCACGGTACGAGGCATGGGTCGCCCACGGTTAACCGCTGTTTTACTGGACCGTCATATGCAGCAATGATGGGAGCAGCCTCGCCGGCCCCTACTATCATTATCCTTTTGCGATCTATCCAGTTGGCGCTCTGTACATAATTCAATGCGAATTTGAGTTGTCGCTCAATTGCTTGCTGCAACGATATTGCGTCCCGAGACATGCACGCTTCAAGTGAAGTCTTCGCAGTTATTAGATTCCGGTTCTCATCAATGGATAGAACGACTACGTTCAAGGGTACATTCTTGCCTCGAACTGCAAAATCGCAACCTGGAAGAACGATGATTGCGGGGATCTTGCCCAAAGATTTAATGCGATGATGGAACGATGGAAGATCAGCCGGCACCTGATAATTGCCGTTTGACGTTGAAACCATGGCGCTCACCTCAAGCGGTGTCGGTGATCTGGCGCTAAACTTGCGGTCGAGCGCGATGTCGCTCTGTAAAGCTTGATATTGCTTGCTTTGCTCTAAATTTCGGAGAAACGCCGTCCCCGACCATGCAAAAGCGACTAAGCCTAGCAGCCAGATACAGCCGCGCTTCAATCGAGCCATGGTCGCCCTCTTTGTTGACAACCTCTACGCAGGATTGCTTACCAGACCCGTCAGGCGCGCGAACACGTGCAAGCTCCATTGAGGTGCAGGAGTCACAGTGCAAGGTTCTGGCTTAACGCGAATCACGTTTATCCGCATCTTCGGCCCAAAAGCGGACCGTCTCTCGCTCACGCAGTCGGACGCAGAGCAATTGTATCGAACGCGCCCGTTCAACGTCTGACACTTAATCCCCGAACCCCGTCCGGCGATAGAGCAGCGTGATCGCGACGCGGCGGTTGCGGGGGTCGGCGGGGTTTTCCTTCACCATCGGTTCGCGGTCGGCGACGCCTTCGATGCGTTCGAACTGGTCCTCGCGGATGCCGCCCTGCGCCAGGCGACGGCGCGTCGCCTCCGCGCGGCCGCTCGACAGCATCCAGTTGTTCATCGCCGCCGGGTTGCCATAGCCCAGGCTGTCGGTGTGGCCGCGGATCATGATGGGATTGTCCATCCCCTCGATGCTTTCGGCGACCATGCCGATCAGCGTGCTGGCGTCCGGCACCAGCGCGGTGGTCCCCAGCGCGAACATCGAATAATTGGCGTCGTCGATCAGGTCGATGCGCATGCCGTCGCGGGTACGCACGAAGCGGACATATTTGGCGATCTTCGCGATGCGCGCGTTCGACTTCATCGTCGCTTCGAGCTTGGAACGCATCTTGGCGAAATTCTCGCGATCCTCCGCCGCCATCGCCTGGCTTGCCTTCAGGCTGCCCTTGTCGCCGGTGCCGACTTCCTTGCCGCCGGTCGCGCCCGCGGGGATGGTCAGCGACCGCGTGCCGGTCTGCTGCGCCTTGTGCGGATAGCTGTCGACGTCGGTGATCGATTCGCCGCCGAAAATGCCGTTGGAGCCGGCGCTGTTCTGCTTGAGCTGGACCAGCGTCGGCGCGAAATAGTCGGCGATGCCCTTGCGCTGCTTCTCGCTGGTCGCGCCGAGCAGCCACATCAGCAGGAAGAACGCCATCATCGCGGTCACGAAGTCGGCATAGGCGACCTTCCACGCGCCGCCGTGATGGCCGCCATGCCCCTCGATATAGATTTTCTTGACGATGACCTTGGGCGGCTGATTGGTCCCGTGGGGTGCGCGCGCGGCCATTATTCGACGCCTCCCGGCGCGACGCGGTACCGGCCCACTCCCCCACCCGGCCACCCACAAGAGTAGCCTGGCTGGGTGGCCGGGTGGGGGAGTGGGCCGGTACCGCGCATCGGCGTGAGCCGATCAGTCATCACTTCCCCCGCAGACCGTCGAACACCTCGGCAAAGCCGGGCTGGTTCTGATGAGCGATTCCCGATCGTGCGGCTTCGATCACCAGCGGCTGGGGATGGCCGTGGAGCGAGGCGATGATGATCTGCTTGACGACGTGATAGATCGCGGCATCGGCGTCGATTACCTGCTGCAGCCGGGTGGCGAGCGGGCCGACGATGCCATAGGCGAGCAGCACGCCCAGAAAGGTGCCGACGAGGGCCGAACCGATCATCCCGCCCAGGATCGACGGCGGCTTGTCGATCGATCCCATCGTCTTGACCACGCCCAGCACCGCGGCGACGATGCCGAGCGCGGGCAGCGCGTCGGCCAGGCCCTGCAGCGTGCCCTGCGGACCCTGGACCTCGTGGTGGTGGGTCTTGATCGCGTTGTCCATCACCTCCTCGACCGCGTGCACGTCGAGCGTGCCCGACGAGACGACGACGAGGCGCAGCGTATCGGCGATCAGGTTGACCAGCGTGTGATCGGCCATCAGGCGCGGATATTCGGCGAAGATCGCGGAGGATTTGGGATCCTCGACATGTGGCTCGAGCGCGATCGGCCCTTCGGTGCGCAGCATCTTCATCAGCTTGGAAACGAGGAAGATGGTGTCGAGATAGTCCTGCTTCTTGTATTTCGGGCCCTTCAGCACCTTCATGACGCCGCCGCCGATCGCCTTCAGCTCCTTGCCGGAATTGCCGATGATCAGCGCGCCGACCGCGGCACCGCCGATGATCAGCATCTCGTGCGGCAGCGCGTGCATCACGGGGCCCAGCGCGCCGCCGGTGATCGCGAATCCGCCGAACACCATCGCCAGCAGGACAACCAGGCCAATCAGCGGAAACATCGGCGCATCACACCCTTAAAAAACTCCCACCGGTCCGGAATGGAATCGGCGGGCCATGGCCCTTCATGCCCGACACCCGTCGAGAAATGGTTACCGCGCGCGGCGTCAGCTCAGATAGTTGAACAGCGACAGGTCGCTCAGTCGCGCAAAGCTCGACTGGGTCGCCTGGAGAATGGTCAGCGTCTTCTGCAGCTCGGTGATCGCCGCGCTGACGTCGGTATCCTCGAGCGCGGAGCGCAATTCCTCGCGCACGAGCCCGTTGGCCTCGACCTGATCGCGTTCGAGATCGAGTCGATAGGCGCGCGCGCCGACCATCGATCGCGCCGCCGACACCTGGTCGAGCGCCGAATTGACTTCGCTCAACGCGGTCGCGCTGGGTGCCTGGACATCCGCGCCCGATCGCAGCGCGGCGCTGTAGGTCGCGATCATCGCGAAAATGTCGATCACGCCCGGCTGGCCCGCGCCGCCGAAGATGCGGCCGCCGTCCTCGGTGGTCTGGATCGCGACGCCGTCGGCGACGGGCACCGTCCCCGCCTCACCCGACCCGGCATAGGTGATGCTGCCGTCGGGCTGGGTTTCGAACGCGACATCGCCGGACGCGCCGCCGAACAGGGGCTGGCCGCGTACGTCGGTCGCGTTGGCGAGGCGCAGCAGGTCCTCGCGAATCGCGTCGAGCGCGGTGGCGATGCCGACCCGGTCGTCGGCGGACAGCGTGTCGTTCGCTGCCTGGATGATGAGTTCGTTGACACGCTGAAGCTGGGTCTCGGTGCCTGCCAGCGCGGTATCGGCCTGGCTCAGCACGCCCTGCGCGAGGCTGATGTTGCTCGAATAGGCGACGTCGTCGGCGACCAGCGCGCGAAGCCCGCTCAGCCGCTGATAGGCGGCGGCGTCGTCCGACGCGGTCTGCAGCTTTTTCCCCGTCGCAATTTGCGTCTGCAGCCGGTTGGCATCGACGTTGAGCGTCGAGATGTCGCGCAACGACTGGCGGAAATATTGCGAGGTGGTGACGCGCATCATCGGCTTATCCGATATCGAAGATGGTCTGGAGGGTTTCGCGCGCGACCTGGATCACCCGGCTCGACGCCTGATAGGCCTGTTGGAAACGCAGCAGGTCGACGGCTTCCTCGTCCAGATTGACGCCGGTCACCGAATCGCGCTGCGTCACCGCCTGGTCGCGGATCACGGTCTGCGCCGCGCTCACCGACTTGCGCGCTTCCAGCGCGGAGGCGTTGCCCAGGATCAGGCTGTTGACCCGCCCCTCGATCTGGCTCGAATCGCGCAGCGCGGCGATCGCCTGAAGATTGCGGTTGTCACGCGCGCCGCCGCCCGGCTGCGCCGCCGCGACCCCCGACGGATCGGTCAGCAGCACCGATACCTCGCCCGCGCCGCCAGGGCCGATCGCGAACATCGGCGCGCCCGGATTGCCGTCGAGCCCCTCGCCGGCTGCCTGTACCGCGTTGACGTCGTTCACGAATTGCGTGGCGAGCGCGTCCAGCCCCGTCCGCGCCTCGTCGATGCGAATCGCGCCTTCGGCGACGCCTGCCAGGATGCCGCCGGTCGGCGTCACGATCGATGCGGTCGCATTGCGATACAGCGTGAACGCGGTCGCGCCGCCGCTGCGTTCGTAGCGCAGCTGGCCGGCATTGTCGTCTTCCACCAGGATCGGGCCGGTCGCGCCGTTCAGCCGCACGCTGGCGCGGCCATATTCGTCGATCGCGACGTCGATGTCGGTCTGTTCCGCCAGGTTTTCGAGCAGGCGGTCGCGCTGGTCGAGCAGCGCGGCATGCCCGGACGTGCCCGGCGACACGCGCGCCAGCCCCGAATTGACCTGGGCCAGCGAACTGGCGGTGCCGTTCAGGTCGCGCGTCGATTGCGCCGCGGTCGCGTCCAGCTCGATCGCGGCGGTGGCGAGTGCACGATCGGTCGCGACGAAACCACCCGCAATGCCGCTTGCGCTGTCGAGAAACACGACGCGCGCCGCCTGCGATGCGGGGTCGGCAGCCAGATTCTCCGATGCACCGAAAAAGCGGGTCAGGCTGTCGCCCAGCCGGTTGCCGGTCAACGCGCGCTCGATCGAATCGAGCCAGACGATGCCCGACTGCGTCTTGGCAAGGTCGGTGGTGGCGCTGCGGACCTCGCTGGCGCGGAACTCGTCCGCGGCGCGGGTGATGCCGGTCGCCGCGACGCCGAGCCCGTTGACCAGCCGCCCGCCGAGCAGGCTTGATCCGGGTGCCGAAATCTCGGTCAGGTTGGTGGTGCGCCGCGAATAGCCGGACACGCCGGCATTGGCGACATTCTCCGACGATGTGGTCAGCGCGGTCTGATAGGCACGCAGCCCCGACGCGCCGATTGCGAGCAGATCGGTCATCGCGTCACCTGCGTGTCATCGCTTGCCCCGGGCACCGCCGGCGCCGCCGGCGCGGGATCGGCCGCAACCGGGTGGCTGCGCGACAGGAACTCGGTCATCGCCTTGCCGATGCCTAGCGGCGTGGATGCCGCCATCGACTTGGCGAGCTGCTGGTCCTGCATGTCGCGGAACTGGTCGAGCGCCTGGCTTTCAAAGAGCCCTTCGGACAGCCGCGCCTTGCGCATCGCGCCCAGCATCATGTTGACGAAGATCGCCTCGAACTGCTGGCCGGCCTGATCCAGATTCTCAGCCGTCGCCAACCGGCGCGTGTCGATCGACCGGCCGGCGGCTGCGGGAGAAACGGGGGCGACCGGCTGGGTCACAGGACGATCAGCTCCGCCTTGAGCGCGCCGGCTTCCTTCAACGCTTCCAGGATCGCGACCAGGTCGGCGGGCGACGCACCGATGGCGTTCACCGCCTTCACGATGTCCGCCAGCTTCGGGCCGGGCTCCAGCAGGAACATCGGGCGCTTTTCCTCTTCGATGCCGACCGCGCTCTGCTGCTCGACCGCGGTCTGGCCACGGCTGAGCGGTGCGGGTTGGCTGATCCTCTGCGATTCCTCGATACGGACAGTAAGTTTACCATGCGTTACCGCGGACGGCGCGACGCGGACCGCCGAATTGATGACGACGGTGCCGCTGCGCGCATTGACGATCACGCGCGCGGCCGCCTCGGCCGGGTCGACGGTCAGGTTCTCGATCTCGCTCATCAGCGCCGCGCGGACGTCCGCGCCCGGCGGCGGGGCCAGCGTCACCGACACCGCATCGAGCGCGCGCGCGGTGCCCGGGCCGAAGCGGCTGTTGACCGCGTTGGCGACGCGCTGGGCGGTGGTGAAGTCAGCACGCGCCAGGTTGAAGGTCAGCGTCGGCGAGCTGTCGAAGCCGGTATCGACCGAACGCTCGACCGTCGCCCCGTCGGGGATGCGCCCGGTCGACGGGACATTGACGACGATCTGCGATCCGTCCTTGCCCTCGGCACCCAGGCCACCGACCGCCAGATTGCCCTGCGCCATCGCATAGATCTGGCCATCGGCACCGATCAGCGGGCTGAGCACCAGCGCGCCGCCGCGCAGGCTCTTGGCCTTGCCCAGCGCCGACACGGTGATGTCGATCTTCTGCCCTGGCTTGGCGAACGCCGGCAGTTCGGCGGTGATCATCACCACGGCCGAATTCTTGAGCGCCGGATTGACCTGGGGCGGCAATTGCAGCCCGAAGCGCGACGCGATGCCCTTCATCGACTGGACGGTATATTCCAGATTATCGTCGCCCGTGCCCGGCAGGCCGACGACGATGCCGTAACCCGTCAGCTGGTTGGTGCGGATGTTCTGGAACTTGCCCAGATCCTTGACGCGCTCCGCATTCGCCGGCGTGGCGAGCAGCAGGGCGGCAAAGAGGGTAAGAAGAAAGCGCATGTGAATGCTCCGCCTCAGAACGGGCTGATGACTTGGAAGAACCGGCTCAGCCAGCCCTGGCGGGCGGCGCGGGCGACGTCGCCCCGACCAGTATAGGCAATGCGGGCGTCGGCCACGCGGGTCGACGCGACGCGGTTGTTCACGTCGATGTCGGCGCGGCGCACGATCCCCTTGATCTGGACGAACTCGTCGCCGCGATTGAGCGTCACGCGCTTCTGGCCCTGCACCACCAGCGTGCCGTTGGGCAGCACCTCCGCGACGGTGACGCTGATCTCGCCGGACAAGGCGTTGGACTGGTCCGCACTGCCCGCGCCGGTGAAGCCGCGATTGCCCGACAGCCGCGCGGCATCCGGGTTGAACGAGAACGGGCCGGACGCCGGCGGGGTCAGGCCGAAGCCGCCCTCGCTGTCCAACTGCGTGCCGGCGGACTTCGATGCCTGCATCCGCTCCACCAGAATGATGGTCAGCGGATCGCCGATGCGAAAGGCGCGCGCGCCTTCGTGCAGCCCGGCATAGCCGTCGGCGACCTGAAAGATCGAGCCGTTGGCCGGGGGCGGCGCGGGCGGTGCTGCCGGCGCGATCGTTGCGGAGAAATCCTCCGGCGGCTGCTTCTTCCCAAACAGGCGCGCGTCGGCGGACCCCGGCGCCAGGATCAGCGCGAGCGCGGGGACGAGCGCGAGGCCCAGCCGGGCGGAGCCGCGACGATCAGACATTCTGGTTGACATATTGCAGCATCTCGTCGGTGGCCGAGATCATCTTGGAATTGACCTCATAGGCGCGTTGCGTCTCGATCATGTCGACGAGTTCCTCGACGACGTTGACGTTCGATCCCTCGAGCATCCCCTGGCGCACCTGGCCGCGACCATCGAGGCCGGCGATGCCGAGATTGGCGGGGCCGCTCGACGCGGTTTCGATCAGGTAATTGTCGCCGGTCGCCTGCAGGCCCGCGGCATTGGGAAAGGTCGCGACCTGGATCTGGCCGATCTGCTGCGCCTCCGCCTGGCCGGGAACGACCGCCGACACGGTGCCGTCGCTGCCGACGGTGATGCTGGTGGTGCCTTCGGGAACCGTGATCCCGGGCGTCACCTGATAGCCTTCGCTGGTGACGAGCAGCCCCTGGGGCGAGCGCGCGAAATTGCCCGCGCGCGTGTAGCCGAGCTGCCCGCCGGGCAGCTGCACCTGGAAATAGCCGTCGCCGTCGAGCGCGAGGTCGAGCGAATTGCCCGTGGTCTGCAACGAACCTTGGGTGTTGATCCGCGCGGTCCCCTGAACCCGGACGCCGGTGCCCAGATTTAGGCCGACGGCATATTGGGTTTCCTGCGTGCTCGCCGAACCGGCGGCGGTCACGACCTGATAGGCGAGCGTTTCGAACGCCGCGCGGTCGCGCTTGAAGCCGGTCGTGTTGACGTTGGCCAGGTTGTTGGAGATCACGCGCATCCGCATGTCCTGGGCATCCAGGCCGGTGCGGGCGATGTGCATTGCGGCGTTGCTCATAACGTTATTCCTTCATCAACCCTGCACACGCATCAGCGACGCGGCGCTTTCGTCCATCTGCTTGGCTTCTTTCAGCAAATTCGCCTGAACCTCATAGGCGCGCTGGTTCTCGATCATGTCGACCAGCGCCTGGGTGAGGTTGACGTTCGACTGTTCGAGCGCGCCCACGCGCACCTTGGCGTCGAGATCGACCGGCAGCACCCCGCCGCCGCGGACATGCAGCTGGTTGTCCAGCCCCTTGACGGTGCGGCTGCCCTGATCGCTGACCAGCTTCAGCCGGTCGATGATCTGCGGCGCGGAACCGGGCTCGGCACCCACCGGCATGATCGACACCGTGCCGTCCTCCGCCACCGCGATCGACTGATAGGGCGGCAGCGTGATCGGGCCGTTATTGCCGATCATCGGCCGCCCTTCGCCATTCTCGAGCAGCCCCGACGCGCCGACCTTCAGGTCGCCGCGCCGCGTATAGGCCTCCGTGCCGTCGGCCGCCTGCACCGCGAACCAGTTGTCGGTCGCGATCGCCACGTCGAGCGGCTGGCCGGTCTCGACGATGGTCCCGGCGCGCCGGTCCATGTCGACGACTTCCTCGGCGTTGGGCTGGCGGGTTTCGAACTGCTGGCCCTTGAGCACCAGCCGCTCGAACGACACCCGGTCGGAGCGATAGCCGACGGTCGAGGCGTTCGCGATGTTGTTCGCGATCGACGCCTGTGCCGACATCTTGCTCTTGAGACCCGACAGGGCCGTGTAGACCAGACCGTCCATATGCGTGCTCCGTCAGCCTTTCCGCGACGCGATCAGATGTTGAAGATCGTCTGCGAGATCTCGTTCGACGTCTCGAGCGCCTTGGAGTTCGCCTGGAAATTGCGCTGCGCCGCGATCAGCGACACCAGCTCCTCGGTGATGTCGACGTTCGAGCCCTCGATGATGTTCGACATCAGGTTGCCCGCGCCGTCGCGTCCCGCCTCGCCCGCGATCGCCTCGCCCGACAGGCCCGTCGATGCCCAGTAGCTGTCGCCCAGCTGGCGCAGGCCGGCGGGATTGGCGAAATTGATGATCGCCACCTTGCCGAGCGCCTGGGTATCGCCGTTGGAGAAGGCCGCGGTCACGATGCCCTCGCTGTCGACCGACACCGATTCGAGCTTGCCGACCGCCACGCCGTCCTGCAGCCGGCTGTTGACCGTGAACGGCGACGCTTCCTGCGTCGAGCCGGTCAGATCGAACGACACGGTCTGCTCGCCGGCGCTGCCCGCGGGCGTGAACGGCGGAAAGGCCGTGGGCGTCGTCGGCGACACCAGCGCGCCGGTCCCGTCAAAGGTCGCCGCAATCGGCGCCGTGCCGAGCTGCTGGTCGCCGACAAAGTTGTAGATCGACCAGTCGCTGTTGGGGTTGCCAGCGGTCGGTGCGGTTTCGCGGACGAAATAGGTGGTCAGCGTGCGCGGATTGCCGGTCACGTCATAGATGGTGGTCTGCGTCGCCTGATTATAGGTCGACGGATCGAAGCGGTCGAACGTGCCCGACGGGATCGACGATCCGGCGTTCAGCGTCACCGACAGGCCGACATTGCTCGTCGCAACCGGCGTGCCGCTGGTCGCGGGCAGGCGCAGGCTGATCGTCGAATCGAGCCCCGACGCGACCACCGCGCCGCTGCCATCGACCGGATAGACCTGAAGATTGGCACCCTTGCCGTCGACGACATAGCGGTCCTTGTCGACCAGGAAGGCACCGTTGCGGGTGAAGTTGACCTTCTCGCCGTCGGGATCGGGCTTCATTGCGAAGAAGCCGTCGCCGGAGATGGCGAGGTTGAGCGCACCGGTCTGCTGGACCAGATTGCCCTGGGTGAACTGCTGGCGGATCGCCTTGGTGACCACGCCCGATCCGACCTGGGCGGTGGGGCTCAGCGACACGCTCGACGAGATCACGTCGGCGAACTCGACGCGGCTCTTCTTGAAGCCGTTGGTCTGCACGTTCGCCAGATTGTGCGAAATGACCGACATGTCCTTTTGCGAAGCCTGCAGGCCGCTCAGCGAAGTGAAGAAAGACATTGGATTCTCCTGTTCCTAAAGGGCGGCTCAGCCGATCGAGCGGACCGCAGAGGCGGGGACCTGGCCGAGGCCGGGCAGATTGAGGATGGCTTCGCCATTGCTGACCGAAACCGAGTTGACGGGTGCCCACACCAAAGGCTGGGCCGCGACCGGGCCGTTGGTGCCGAGTGCGGTGACCTGGATCGAGAACGGCCCCGCGCCGGCATCCTCGCCGGCGGCATCCTTGCCGTCCCATTCATAGCTGGCGGTGCCGGCGGGCTGGGCGCCCAGGTCGATCGTCTTGAGCAACCGGCCATCGGCATCGGCGATCGACACCATGACGCTGCCGGCGGCTTCGGGCAGTTCGACCGCGCCCTGCAGCCCGCCGGTCGTGCGGCCGAAGGCGACGTCGCCGGCGGTCAGCACGTTGCGGCCGACCCATTGCAGCGCGTCGGTCGTGCTGGTCCCGCCCAGCTTCGCGGCGAGCGACTTCAGCGTCGAGTTCATCTCGCTGATGCCGGCCAGGCTGGAGAACTGCGCCATCTGTGCGACCATCTGGCTGTTGTCGACCGGCTCGAACGGGTCCTGGTTGTTGAGCTGCGCCGTCATCAGCCGCAGGAAATCGGACTGGTCGAGCGTCGCATTGGCGTTCGCGGACGCGGCAACCTGCGGCGAGCTGTCGCCGCTGCGGTTGATCCCCAGTCGCGAAAGCGTCGAGTCAAAGGTGTTGGCGATCGTCATGATCAACCTCCCATCCGCAGGGTTTCGGTGATCAGCGTCTTGGCCGTCGCCATCACTTCGACATTGTTCTGGTAGGTGCGGGCGGCTTCCATCATGTCGACCAGCTCGCGGGTCTCGTCGACCGCGCTTTCATAGACATAGCCGTCCTTGTCGGCGAGCGGATTGCCCGGATCGTGGCGCTTCACCGGCTCCTCGCCCGCGGTCACGACGCGCGCGACATCGACGGTGGCCATGGTCGAGGCCGCGTCGAAATGGGTGCGGAACACGGGCTTGAGCGAACGATAGGCCGCGTCGGGCGTGCTCGCGACCGCGCCGGCATTGGCGAGGTTGGACGCGGTGGTATTCATCCGCACCAGCTGCGCCGACATCGCGCGGCCGGCGACCTGGAACAGGTTCATCGGAGCCTCAGGCATCTTCATTCACCCTTCAGCGCGCGCGTGATGGTCGAGATGCGACCGTTCAGGAACGCGAGCGTCGATTGATAGGCGATCGCATTTTCGGCGAACGCGGTCTGTTCGGTGGTCAGTTCGACGGTGTTGCCGTCCAGCCGCGGCTGGAGCGGCTTGCGATACAAGGTCGCGCCGCGGATCGCGCGATCGGGGGACCCCCCCGGGCCCTCGATCGCCGACATCGCCGCGCGAAAGTCGATGTCCTTCGCCTTGTAACCGGGCGTGGAGGCGTTCGCGATGTTCGACGCGAGCACGCTCAGGCGCTGCGAACGGACGGCCAGCGCCGCGCCGTGCACTCCAAAAAGCGTATCCTGTGGCATCGTCATTCGTCTCCAAGGACTATTCCGGTTCCCGCTCAGCAAATGGCGTGCCAATTGCCCCGATGCCGCCTCGACCGGGCGTTTCGGTGGTCCGGCAGCGGTCGGGCGGCAAGATTTTGCCGGGTGCGGCAGCCGATTGCCGGTCGCCGGTCGCGATGCGGCAATGCGCGGGGTTCCCCGGCGGCTTCGGTCGAATTGGCGCGGGACTTGCTGATATGAACGCCATGACTCCACCCGTCGCACCCCTGACCGGCGAAATCGCAGGCCTGGCCCCGGCTATGGCGCCGTTTCTCGATCCGACCGCGCTGGCGATCGTGGTCGGCGGGACGCTCATCGCCCTGCTGCTGCGCGCGCCGCTCGGCGATCTGGTCCGCGCCGTGCGCGCGCTCGGCACGCTCGCCCGCCGATCGTTCGATGCCGAGGGCTGCCTGACACAGATCGACGCGCTCGCCCGCATTTCCGCGCGCCATGGGATCGTCCCGCTCGACCGGGCGGTGATCGCCGACCCCGATGTCGCCGATGCCATCGCGGCAATCGTCGACGGCATCACCCCCGACATGCTCGAGCGCCGCCTGGCCGAGCGCATCGCCGCGCGTGACGAACGCCATGCGGCGGCGATCGGCGTTTGGACCGCCGCCGCCGACCTCGCGCCGGCGATGGGCATGGTCGGCACGCTGATCGGCCTGGTGCGGATGTTCAGCGCGATGAGCGATCCGATGGCGATCGGCGGATCGATGGCGATCGCGCTGCTCGCCACGCTCTATGGCGCGATCATCGCCTTTCTCGTCGCCAGCCCGATCGCCGGGCGCCTTCGCGCGCGCGCGCGTGCGGAATCAATTGGCCGAGCCCGGCTGGTGCCGCCGCTGGTTGAACTCGCCGGCCGCGAACAACCGCGCCGCGTCACCATCGCGACCGAGGCGGCATGACCGACGCCTTCGCCCCGACCGAAGCGGCGCGCCCCTTGTGGCTGACCACGCTCGCCGACCTGTCGCTGCTGCTGCTCGGCTTCTTCGTCCTGCTCCAGTCGATGCAGGCGGCGGACCGCGCGCGGCTCGCTGCAGGACTGCGCGCGGGGTTCGGCATCGATACGCCCGCCGCGGCCGCACCGATGACGCCGGCCGGCGCGCCGATGCCGGTCGATTATGCGCGCGTGGGCGGCTTCGCCCCCGCCAGTGCGATCGTACCGGACACCATAGCGACCTATGCGCAATGGGCCGCGACCGTCGGCAGCGACCGGCGACTGACGCTGACCGTCACCGGGTCGGTCGACGGATCGCCCCGCGATGTCGACCCGGCGACCGGCAGCGCCGCGATCCTGGCCGCCGACCGCGCCCGCGCGGTCGCGCGCGCGCTCATCCTGTCGGGCCAGGTCGCCCCCGCCCAGCTCCGCGTCGCGATCGCACCGCCGTCCGAGCATGCCCGTGCGGTCCACCTCGCCATCGGCTTCGCGGGCAATCCTGCCCCCGCCGCTTCCACCACCGCCGCCGACCCGGTTGGCCGCGCCCTTCCCTGATGGAGCCCATCATGCCGCTTGCCCCGCTGACCTGGCTGCTGATCGCCGCCGCACCCGCCACGCCCGCCTTTCAGGACACCCGCCTGATCGACGCGGCCGTCGTCCAGTTCACCGGCAAGCCGGTGGGCGAGGAAGGCGGCGCGCGCGCGCCGGTCGATGCGCGCCTCAAGCTCGCCGCGTGCCCGATGCCGCAATTCGAGTGGCGCAACGCCGCGCGCGATGCGGTGGTCGTCCATTGCATGGCGCCGGCCTGGCGAATCTTCGTGCCGGTGGTGCGCGCCACCCCGGTCGCGCCGCCCCCTGCGGCGGCGGCGACACCCGCGGTCGCCGCGCGGCCGGAGCGTGTCGCGCCGGTCATCAAGCGTGGCGACCCGATCGTCGTCGAGGCGGTCGCGGTCGGCTTTTCGATCACGCGCGAGGGGATCGCGGCGAGCGACGCCGCGCCCGGCGCGCGGCTGCTGGTCAAGGTCGATCCGGCCAAGCCGCCCATCCAGGCGATCGCGATCGAAAGCGGCCGCGCGACATTGCCCGGCTGGGCTCAATAATTTTTTCTAAAGGTTTTCGCCAACCGGTCGTTTGGTCTGAATGTCGGCAGATTCATAAGGACGCAGACATGGTGGACCCAATCGGCTTCAGGCCCATATCGGCGACGGACGCCCGAAATGCGCCCGTTGCACCGGTCACTCCGGTGCAGCCGGTCGAGCCGGTGGCCAAGGCGGATCCGACCGCCGCCGAACTGAACGCCAGCGAGACCGCGCGCGCACTCGCCGCGGCACCGCCGGTGGATGTCGACCGGGTTCATCGCATTCGGTCGGCCGTCCAGGACGGAACCTTCCCCATCCTTCCCGCAACGATCGCCGACCGGCTGATCGCGCTGCGCCTGCAATGGAGTCCCCATGACCAGTCGGCGTGACGCCCTGATCCAGGTGATCGAATGCCTGCACGCCGAGATTGCGGCGCTGAAGGCCAACGATGTCGCCGCGCTGGAGCGCGCGACGCAGGCAAAGCTGGTCGCGATCGAGACGGTCGCCGCCAACGACAACATGCCCGCGCAGGACCATGAGCTGCGCCTGCTGGCTGCGGAGGCAAACCGGCTCAACGAAACCGCGCGCATCTACGTCAACCTGATGGCGGCAAATGTCCGCCGCCGCCTGCAAGTTCTTGCCGGCCACGACGGCACGGCATATCGCGCCCCCGGCGCTGTCGCCTTCGGCTGAGCCGCCGCGCGGGCGCGAACACACCGGCTGCGCGCCGGGCTTGCGACATTGGCATGGTCCTTGCTGAGCTGTTCCCGACGGAATAGCCAGAGCAAGGATCGATGAGCGTCACCCCGGTCGGTTCCCCCAACCCCATCCAGAACGCGATCGCCAGCGCCGCGCGGCGCACCGGCGTCGACTTCGCCTATCTGATCGGCCAGGCGCAGGTCGAAAGCGGCATGCGCGCCGACGCGCGCGCCGCCACGTCGAGCGCGACGGGGCTATATCAGTTCATCGACCAGAGCTGGCTGGGCGTGATGAAGCGCCACGGCGGCGAGCATGGCCTGGGCTGGGCGGCGGACAGCATCCGCCAGACGCCGGGCGGACGCTATGTCGTCGACGATCCCGCCACCCGCCGCGCCATTCTCGACCTGCGCAAGAACCCGCAGGTCGCGTCGCTCATGGCGGCGGAGCACGCCGCCGACAACAAGGCCGTGCTCGAAGGCACGCTGGGGCGCGGCGCCAGCGGCACCGACCTCTACATGGCGCATTTCCTGGGTATCGGCGGGGCCAAGTCGTTCCTGTCGGCGATGCAGGACAATCCCGACCGCAGCGCCGCGTCGATGTTCCCGGCGGCTGCGCGCGCCAACCGCAGCATCTTCTTCGAAGGCAATGGCCAGCCGCGTTCGCTGGCCGACATCTATTCGCGCTTCGCCGCCAAGCTGGATCGCGGGGCCGCCGCCGCGGGTGCGACGGGCCTCGCCTCGGGGGGCGTCGCGCCGCCGTCGATGCCGCAGCTCGAACCCGGCGTCGAAGTCATCATGGGCAACGCCGCCGCGGGCGGCAGCGAGGATCTCTGGCTCCAGACCACGCTCGCCAACCTGAACGTCGTCGGCGGCCAGCGCGGCACGCCGGTCGCGACCGCGCAGCTCGGCACGCAGCTCGGCCAGCCCGGCTACCGTCCGCTGCCCGAAACCGCGCGGCTCGCCTATATGATGCTCGCGCAGCTGGGCGCGTGACGCGATGATCGCTGCACTCAAGGCGCCCCAGGAGGTTTTTCCGGCATTGCGCAGCACCGCGCTGCCGCTCGCCATCCTGCTGCTCGTCATGCTCATGGTCGTGCCGATCCCGGCCATGCTGCTCGACGCCTTCTTCATCCTCAACATCATGATCAGCCTGGCGGTGTTGATGGTGGCGCTGAATGCGCAGAAGCCGCTCGACTTCTCCGCTTTTCCCACCGTGCTGCTGTTCGCCACGCTGTTCCGCCTGGGCCTCAACGTCGCGTCGACGCGCGTCGTGCTGGTCCACGGCCATGAAGGCGAAGCCGCCGCCGGTCACGTGATCGAGGCGTTCGGTACCTTCCTGATCGGCGGCGACTATGTCGTCGGCCTGTTCGTCTTCGCGATCCTGATCATCATCAACATGATCGTCGTGACCAAGGGCGCGGGCCGCGTGTCCGAAGTGTCGGCGCGCTTCACGCTCGACGCCTTGCCCGGCAAGCAGATGGCGATCGACGCCGACCTCAACGCCGGCCTGATCACGCCCGACGAAGCGCGCCAGCGCCGCTTCGACGTGTCGACCGAAGCCGACTTCTACGGCGCGATGGACGGTTCGTCGAAATTCGTGAAGGGCGACGCGGTCGCCGGCCTGCTCATCCTGGCGATCAACATCGTTGGCGGCCTGATCCTCGGCACGCTCAGCCACGGCCTGAGCGTCGGCGACGCCGCGCAGACCTATATTCTGCTCGCGATCGGCGACGCGCTCGTCGCGCAGATCCCGGCGCTGATGCTGTCGATCGCGGCCGCCGCCATCGTCACCCGCGTCGCGTCCAGCATGGACCTCGCCGGCCAGATCGGCAGCCAGTTCGGCAGCCACAAGACCTGGATCCCCGTCGCCGCGATCCTCGCGCTGCTCGGCATCGTGCCGGGCATGCCCAGCATGATCATCCTGCCGGCGGCCGCCGCGGCGGGTTTCGCGGCATGGCGGATGCGCGAGGCAGCCAAGCGCCCGCCCCCGCC
>NZ_LSKG01000185.1:0-1310 GCF_001557005.1 Sphingomonas sp. CCH15-F11
GCACCCATTTGTTCGCCCTTAGCGTGCAGATACGCCACTTTCGTGTAGTCACCCCTCCTCGTTCAGCTCGCGGACCTCGGCGTTGGTGTGGGTGAGGATGACGCGGGATTTGCCCGGCTCGGCCTGACGCGCGCGATCCCAGCCGTCCACCAGCTCGCCCCGCGCCTGCTCGCGCGTGTCGGCCGCGTGGACCATGCCCTTGCCATCATAGGCGTGGATCGCCTCGCCGGTGCGGCCTGTGGCGAGCGCGCGCGTCGCGTCGCGTTGCCAGTCCTCGCGCTGACGGCGTATCTCGGTGATCTCGGCCGCGCCATGCCGCTCGGTGATGCTGCGGAACGCCGCTCCGGCCTCGATCGCCTGCAACTGCTCGGGGTCGCCTACCATCACGACCTTGGCCCCGGCGTCGCGCGCCTGGCTCAACACACGCTCCATCTGGCGCGAGCCGATCATGCCGGCCTCGTCAACGACCAGCACGTCCCTGGGGCCTAGCTGCTCGCGCCCCTGACCCCATGCGTGTTCAAGGCTGGCGATGGTGCGTGACGCGATGCCTGATCCGCCCTCAAGGTTCTCCGCCGCGATGCCCGACAACGCCGCGCCGCGCACCGTGTAGCCCTGCCCCTCCCACGCCTCGCGCGCGACGCCAAGCATGGCGGATTTGCCGCTGCCGGCGTAGCCGACGACGGACGCCAGCCCTTCGCGCCCGGTGATGTGATCGAAGGCGTCGCGCTGCTCGGCCGACAGGACAAGCCCCTTGGCGCTGGCCGCGCCGATCGCGGCGTCCCGCTGGCGATCGGCGACGCCATGCCCGGCGCGGCCCGCCAGCTCGTCGCCGGCGCTCTCAAGCCGGGCCTCCACCGCGATCATGTCGCGCGACGTGAACCGCTCCTGGTCGCGCCCGTCCCTGCCCAGCGCAATCAGCTCGGGGCTGGAGCGCACCGCCCCCATTACCCGGTCGAACTGATCCTTGCCGTCGCTTTGTCGGAACGCGAACGTCGCAAGGTCGCGGGTGGTGAACGTCGCCTGCTGCCGGGTGATGGCGTCCAGCGCGATCGATGGGTTGGCGATGATCTTCTCGCCATTGTCGCGGGCGATGCGCGTGTGATCCTCGATCCGCTCGGCCTCAAGCCCCTGCTCCGGTCGCCGCGACGCGGCCGGGCCGATTTTGTGCTGCGGCTCAAGCTCGATGCCCTGCGCCTCATAGGAACGGTGATCGATCCGGCCCTCTAGCCCCAGCTCGGCCATGCGTTCGTTGACATGCGCGCTCCACGCCTCGCGCCAGTCCTTCAACAGCTCGGTCGAGTTCCAGTCGC
>NZ_LSKG01000186.1:0-4779 GCF_001557005.1 Sphingomonas sp. CCH15-F11
CCCCCCCGCCGTGGCAAAGCCACGCCGTCGGACGGGACCTGCGGCCCGCCGGCCGGGCGGGCGCTCGTTCGCGCAATAGGTCCCCTATTGCGCAGCGCCCGCCCGCAGCCCCCGCACCCGGAACTCGCTGATCAGCGCCCATCGCCCCGCGCCCTCGCGCACAACTCGCGACCGCACGAGCACCAGGCTCGCGACCCGCCACCCACCGCCCAGCTCGGCCGCGATGTCCAGCACCGCCGCCTCCACGGCGTCGCCCAGCGCGCGCAGCCGCTCGGGTCGCTCGCCCGCATCGCGGATCGTCACGGTCGCCCGCGCCTCGCGGCCGTCCTGATCCTTGGTGCCCCAGTCGGCGATCAGCGGCTCCTCGACCACGGCGTGCGGCAGCGCCGCGCGCACCGGCGGGGCATCGAACGCGCCCGCCAGACCGGCGACCTCGCCGATCGCGGCCAGCATCGCTGCCTGCAACTCGACCCTCATCGCACCAACCCCCCGATCCAGCGCGCTTGGCGGTCCGCCGAGTAGATGACGATCTCGTCGCCCTCGACCCGCACCGTCGCCTCGCCCAGCGCTGCACGGGCGGCATCCGTCACCCGCGCGACCGCCCGCCGCTCCGCCACCGCGCCAATCATCCGCCCCCGCGCGCTCAGCCGTTCGAGCACGGCGCACCCCCCATCCGCATGCGGCGATAGGGTCGCCACAGCGCGGTCACCGCCATCGGTGCCGGCTCGGCCGCATCGCGCGCATTGAACCAGTGCGCCGCCAGCCGCGCCGCACCTTGTGCGACCGGCGCAGGCAGCCCGTCCCAACCGTCTGCCAGTCCCGCGACCAGCGTCACCTGCACGCGCCCTGCAATGCCGGGATCGCGCACCAGCACCCAGCCGCCGCCATCGGCATCCAGGTCGATCGCATAGGCATCGTTGGCCAGCGCGAACGCCGCGCCCTCGGCGGGCAAGCCCGTGACGCCCGTGATCGCCCGCACCGGCGTGGCCCCGATCCGCTGCCATCCGCGCATGGCGGGCAGCGTCGCCACCATCTCGCGCGCGACCGTGACCTGCCCGATGAACTGCTCGCACAGCCCCAGCGCGCTTTCCGCGAGCGTCGCGATCAGTGCATCCTCGCGCCCGTCGTCCGATCGCAGCCATTCGCGCACCGCCGCCACCGCTGCGGCGCGATCCGCCGCGCCCAGCGACACGTCGCCGGGTCCATTCGCTCCAAAGCTCATCGCCACCCCCGCGAACCGCTCAAAACCGAAAGGGGGGAGCGCCACGCCGGCCCTCCCCCCGGCCCGCTCACGCCACCGCGAACTTCATCAGCTTGATCGCCTCCGAATTGCTGACGATCCCGCCGATCCGCTTGACCGCATAGAAATGGACGTACGGCTTGTTCGAATAGGGATCGCGCAGGATCTGCGTCTCGCTGCGCTCGGCGATCAGGTATCCGGCGCGGAAATTACCGAACGCGATCGACAGGCTGTCTGCGGCGATGTCGGGCATGTCCTCGGCCTCGACCACCGGATAGCCGAGCAATGTCGCCGGCTGCCCGGCCGACAGCGACGGCTGCCACAGGAACGCGCCGTCGACGGTCTTCAGCTTGCGGATGCGCGCCAGCGTCGCCGAATTCATCACGAACGACGCGCCCTGGCGATAGGGCGGGCGCAGCGCCGTCACCAGGTCGATCAGCCGCTCGTCCGGCGCGGTGCCGAAATTGCCCGCCGCGCCGCTCGGTACATATTGCAGCGTGCCGAACGCGCGCGTCGCATCGCCCGCCGTCGCGGTCGGCTGGGTCAGGAACCCCTTTGGCCGGTTGGTGCCGTTGCCGCTCACAAACGCCTGCCCCTCGGCGCGCGCGAATTCGGTCGCGATCTCGTCGGCCAGCCACGCTTCGACATCGAACGCGGCATCGTCCAGCATCGCTTGGCTCGCCGCCGGATTGGCATAAAGCTCGCCCATCGGCGGCGACAGCTCGTTGAACGTCGGCGTCGCGGTCTCCGCACGCGCGCCGGTTTCCGCCGCCCAGCCCGACGGCGTGCCCCCGCTCGCGACCAGCTTGCGGTATCCGGCGCTGCCCACCCGCACGACATTGGCGATCGCGCGGATCGGGGAAATCGCCTTCAGCGTCCGGTCGACGACCGCGTCGATCTCCTCGGGCACCGCATAGCCGCCCGCCGCGCCCGTCGCCGAACTCAGCGCCTTCATCTCGATCGCGCTGCCGGTGCGCAGGAAGGTCGAAAAGCCCTCACTGCGCCCGCCATTACCGGCCAGCATCGGCCGCGCCACCGCGCGCACCGGCTCCACCGCCTCGAAGCTCGCTTCCAGGCCGTCCATCACCTCGTCCATGTCATTCTCCCACAAAGAAAAGATCCTCCCCGAGCTTGCTCGGGGAGGGGGACCACCGGCACCGCCGGTGGTGGAGGGGCCAGGGCCCGCTCGATCTTCAAATTTCGTCGGAAACCATTCCAACCGCTCATCCTCAGGAGCGACTGAGCGAAGCCGAAGCCTGTCCTGAGCGCCTGCCCTGGCAGGCAGTCGAAGGGGCGCGTATCGAAGGACGGGCTCAGTCCCCCGTCACCGCATGCACCCGCGCCAGCGGCTGCATCGGCTGCGCGACCAGGCTCACCTCCACCAGCTCCACCCGGCTGAGCGCCCGCGGCCGCGTTCCTTCCGCCGCCACCACCCGGTATCCGAACGACAGCCCGGTCAGCCGCTCGCCCGCCACCAGCCGGGCCAGCCGCGCGTCGCTGATTCGCCCGATCACGCGCAGCCCGCGCGCATCCTCCTCGATCGCCTCCACCTCCCCCACCGGCGCCCCCTGATGCTGCCACAGCAGCGGCACCCGCGCCGGCAGCGGCTGGAACGCGCCCGCGCGCACCACGTCGCCGCCGCGATCGACCGCGTCGAACACCGCCGCATAGCCGGCGAAACGCACGCTCACTTGATCCAGCCCGAATGGCCGACCCGCACCGCCAGCGCCGCCAGCATCAGCGCCAGCGCCACCCGGATCACCCATCCGGTGAATGCCTTCAGCGCCGATCGCTTCGCATCGCGCCACGCGCCCAACAGCTCGCGCAGTTCCGCCATGTCCTTGCCCGCGCCCGCATCCTCCAGCCCCAGCCGCGCCAGCGCCCGCCCCGCGCCCAGCTCCCCCGCCTCCTCGACGATCGCGCGCAGCGTCGGCAGGTCCACGCCCGCCCCCTCAGCCTGACGCAGCAACTGCGCCAGCATCGCACTTTCGCTCATGCCGCTACTCCAAACCCCTAAGGAACAAGGCGTCGCCCCGGCGCAGGCCGGGGCCTCTATCCACTTGTGCGCACCAGCCCCTCAAACCCCCAGCATCGCGCGCTTTTCCTCGTCGCTCAGGAACCCGGCCGCGTTCACCCGCGCCCACATCCGCTCGCGGTCCTCGGCCAGCGCCGGCACCTGATTGAGGTCCAGCGCGATCGCCCCGCCCGGAAACCACGCCGCCACGCCTTCGCTGATCCCGCCCAGGATGCGCTCGGCCACCGGCAGGATCGCCTGCCGCCACAGCGCCTTGTTGGCCTCGCGATAATTGGCATAGGCATTGTCGCCGGGCAGGCCGATCAGCATCGGCGGCACCCCGAACGCCAGCGCGATCTCGCGCGCCGCCGCCGCCTTCAGCCCGACGAAATCCATGTCCGCCGGGCTCAGGCTCATCGCCTGCCACTTCAGCCCGCCTTCCAGCAGCATCGGCCGCCCGGCATTGGCCGCGCCCTGGAACGCCGCTTCCATCTCGGCGCGCAGCCGGTCGAACTGCTCGGGCGACATCGCCGCCCCGTCGCCGGGGTCGAACACCAACGCGCCCGATGGCCGTGCCGCGTTGTCGAGCAGCGCCTTGTTCCACCGCGTCGCCGCATTGTGGATCGCCACCGCCCCCGCCGCCGCGCCCAGGCAGCCCAGCCCATAATGATCGTCGGCCGGATGAAAGCTCTTCAGGTGGATGACCTGCGGCCGCCCGTCCGGGCCGTCGACCGCCAGCCGCAACGGCTGCCCGCCCCCCACCGCATAGCGATAGGCGACCGGCCAGCCTTGGGCGTCCGCTTCCACCGTCACCCGCTCGGGTCTGAGCGCAAACAGCTCGACCAGCGCCCCTCCCGGATCGGTCAGCAACTGAACATAGGCATTGCCGTGCAGCAGCAACTGCGCCGCCACTGTCTCGATCAGCATCTGCCCGCTCGATCGCGCCCGCACCAGCGCCAGCAGCGCGGGGTCGGACGCGGTCAGCGGCGCGCTGCCCACCCCTTCGACCACCAGCCGCACCGCGCGCTGCGCCACCGGATTGTTCAGATAGGCGTCGCGCACTTGCGCGTCATAGGATCGCGGCCACTCGCCCGTGCCCCATCCGCCCCGCATCAACCCGGCACGCGACACCTCGCGCCCGGCCGCCTTGCGCCCGAACCACTTCATGGCAACTCCTTCGAATAAACCTCCCCGGCACGGGGAGGGGGACCGTTCGCGATCAGCGAATGGTGGAGGGGGCCCTCCCCACGCGTCACGCCGCTCACCGCCCCGCCAGGATCTGCCCGATCAGCACGCGCAGCACCGGCGTCGCCGCCGCCAGCCCGCCCGCCGTCACCCCTTCGGCAAAGGCTTCGCGGGTCAGCCCCGCCGGTCGCTCGGCCAGGCAGTGCCAGAACAGGGCGACCATCTCGCTCAGCCCCAGCCGACCCCCGGCGGCGCGCTCGACCAGCGCAAACAACGGCCCCAACTCGCTCTCGGCGGCCACCAGCGCGCCAAAACTCGGCCGCACCACCAGCACCACACC
>NZ_LSKG01000187.1:0-235 GCF_001557005.1 Sphingomonas sp. CCH15-F11
CCCGCCAGCCTCTGGTGAGCACGAGCCCCTGTCCAACGCCAAGGAGTACGCCCCAATGCAGATCAACCAGCTTGACCGCGCCTATCGATATGACGGCATCGATCTCCCGGTTCCGCCGCATCTCGCCCACGACCCGCAGGCTCTGCGAGCCTATCACGCAACGCTCTACCCGGCGATCCTCAACGCCGAGACGGTCGACGTTGGCGTGACCGGCGGCGTCCACGTCACCGAGTAC
>NZ_LSKG01000188.1:0-20924 GCF_001557005.1 Sphingomonas sp. CCH15-F11
AGCGGGGCGGTCCGCGTGCCGACGACGGCGGTCCAGAGTTTCGAGGGCAAGTCGGTCGTGTTCGTGCGCACGCCCACCGGCTTCAAGGCGACCCCGGTCCAGCTCGGCGATGCGTCGGGCGACACGGTGATCGTCCGGTCGGGCCTGACCGGCAACGAACAGATCGCCACCACCGGAAGTTTCACGCTCAAGGCCGAGATCGGCAAGGGCGAAGCGAGCCACGAGGATTAAGCCATGATCGCCCGTATCGTAACCTGGGCGGTCGAGAAGCGCTGGCTAGTCCTGCTCCTCACCGTCATCGTCGCCGCCATCGGCGCCTTTTCCCTCTACCGGCTACCGATCGACGCGGTGCCGGACATCACCAACAATCAGGTCCAGATCAACGTCCGCGCGCCTGCCCTCTCGCCCGAGCTGGTCGAGAAGCAGGTGTCGTTTCCAATCGAAACCGCGCTCGCCGGCACCCCCGGCCTGGAATATACGCGCTCGTTGAGCCGCAACGGCTTCGCGCAGATCACGGCGGTCTTTTCGGACGCGACGGACATCTATTTCGCCCGCCAGCAGGTGGGCGAGCGTCTGCGGGGCGTGCAAGAGAATCTGCCCGACGGCGTGAACCCTGAAATGGGTCCGATCGCGACAGGCCTGGGCGAGGTGTACATGTACACCGTTCGTCTCGATCATCGCGAGGACGACAAGCACAAGCCCGGTGAACCGGGCCAACAGCCCGATGGCAGCTACATCACGCCAGAGGGCGAGCGACTGACGACCGAAGAGGACAAGGCGACCTACCTGCGCACCGCGCAGGACTGGATCGTGACGCCGCTTCTGAAGACCACACCGGGCCTCGCCGGTGTCGACTCGATTGGCGGTTACGCCAAGCAGTTCCTCGTCGTGCCCGACGTGCAGAAGCTGGCCTCGCTCGGCATCACGCTGACGGACCTGGGAAATGCGCTGGAGCGCAATAACACCAGCGTCGGCGGTGGCTTCGTCAATCGCAATGGCGAAGGTCTGGCTGTTCGCTCGGATGCGCTCGTTCGCAATGCCAGCGAGTTGGCCAGGACCGTGATCGCGACACGTAACGGCGTGCCGATCACGGTCGAACAAGTTGCGACTGTGAAGACGGGTCAGGCGATCCGCATGGGTTCGGCATCGGAGAACGGTACCGAAGTCGTCGTCGGCACGGCGATCATGCGGATCGGCGAGAACAGCCGCATCGTGTCGACCGCGGTCGCTGAGAAACTGAAGACGATCAACGCTTCGCTGCCTCCTGACGTCGTAATTCAGCCGGTGCTGAACCGCACCGAGCTGGTCAATTCGACGATCAAGACGGTCGCGAAAAACCTGTCCGAAGGCGCGGTGCTGGTCATCGTCGTGCTCTTCCTGCTGCTCGGCAACTTCCGTGCGGCCCTGATCGCGGCGTTGGTCATCCCGATCACCATGATGCTGACAGGCTTTGGTATGCTGCGCGCTGGGGTCTCGGCCAATCTGATGAGCCTTGGGGCTTTGGACTTCGGTCTGATCGTCGACGGCGCCGTCATCATCGTTGAAAACGCGCTGCGCCGGCTTGCCGAGCAACAGCATCATGAAGGCCGATTGCTCAGCGTCAAGGAACGGCTCGCGACCGTGGCAGCCGCTGCGCGTGAGATGATCCGTCCCTCTGTGTACGGGCAGGCAATCATCATCCTCGTCTACGTACCGCTGCTCACGCTGACCGGCGTGGAGGGTAAAACGTTCGGACCGATGGCGCTGACCGTCATCATCGCGCTCGCCTTCGCCTTCATCCTCTCTCTCACCTTCGTGCCGGCGATGATTGCGATCTGGCTGTCGAAGAAGGTCGAGGAGAAGGACGGCCGCATCATCACGTGGCTGAAGAAGCGCTACGAACCCGGTCTCGACCGGGCCATGAAGCGCCCGACGCTGACGATCGGTGCGGGTGTGGGAAGCCTTGTGGTGGCGGCGCTTGCTTTCACTACGCTCGGCTCGGTGTTCCTGCCGCAGCTCGACGAAGGCGATTTGCTGATCCAGTCGCTCCGCATTCCGGCAACGTCGGTCCAGCAGAGCCAGGCGATGCAGGTGCCGATCGAGCGGATGATGTCGAAGCAGCCGGAGGTGCAATTCGTCTATTCCAAGACGGGCACCGCCGAGCTGGCGGCCGACCCGATGCCGCCGAACGCGACCGACATGTTCGTCATCCTGAAGCCGCGCAAGGATTGGCCGGATCCTGAGCTTCCCAAGGAGGAGCTGGTCAGCCGGATCGAGGGTAATCTCGCGAAGATTCCGGGAAATGCCTACGAGATCACCCAGCCCATCCAGATGCGCTTCAACGAGCTGATCGCCGGCGTGCGCGGCGACATCGCGGTGAAGGTGTTCGGGGACGACTTCAACCAGATGAACCGGACGGCCGAGCAAATCGCGGCGGTGCTGCGCAGAACGCAAGGCGCAGCGGACGTGAAGGTGGAGCAGACGACCGGTCTTCCCATGCTCGACATTCGCGTCAACCGCGACGCGATGGCGCGGTTGGGCGTTACGGCTCAGGATGTGCAGGACACCGTGACTGCGACGATCGGCGGGCGAACATCGGGCCAGATCTTCGAGGGCGACCGTCGCTTCCCCGTGGTGATCCGCCTGTCGGAGGCGCAGCGTGCCGACATCGGCCTGCTCCAACAGGTGCAGGTGCCGGTGGCAGGCGGCGGCTATGTACCGCTGTCCAGCGTCGCCGAGATCAAGGTGGTCGATGGTCCGAACCAGATCAGCCGCGAGAACGGCAAGCGGCGCGTGGTGGTGCAAGCCAACGTGCGTGGCCGCGACGTCGGATCCGTCGTGGCGGATGCGCAGGCGGCGATCGGCAGCCAACTCCGGCTGCCTGCCGGCACCTATCTCGAATGGGGCGGCCAGTTCGAGAACCTCCAATCGGCAAGCGAACGGCTGAAGCTGGTCATTCCGGCTTGCTTCATCTTGATCCTGCTGCTCCTCTACGGGGCGTTGGGATCGGTCCGCGACGCCGCGATCGTGTTCACCGGCGTGCCTTTCGCGCTGGTGGGCGGCGTCCTGTTGCTGTTCCTGCGGGGCATGGACTTCTCGATCTCGGCGGCAGTGGGCTTCATCGCCCTCTCGGGCATCGCGGTCCTCAACGGCCTCGTCATGGTCAGCTCGATCCAAGATCTGATCCGATCAGGGATGAGCCGCGAGGAAGCCGCGCATGTTGGCGCGATGCAGCGTCTGCGACCCGTCATCATGACCGCGCTAGTCGCCAGCCTCGGCTTCGTGCCGATGGCGCTGGGCGAAGGCGCCGGCGCAGAGGTTCAAAAGCCTTTGGCGACGGTCGTCATCGGCGGTCTGATCTCGGCGACGCTTCTTACGCTGTTCGTGCTGCCGACACTCTATGCCCGGTTCGGGCAGAAAGTGATCGAGAAACCCGAGCACTACAATGAGGAGCATGAAGGGGACGACCACGGTCAGACCTTCGTGAACAACTTGGCCTGATGGATGGGCGGGGCGATCCGCGATCGCCCCGCCCATCTCTGGGAGATGGGGATATGCCTCGCACCATAACCAGCTCGATGCTTCACGGCGGGCCACTGCGCATCTGGTCGGCACTCACCGATCCGGATCATCGCCGGGCGTGGAGTCCGCTCGTATTTCTCGATGATCCGTCCCGGCTCGGCGACACAGAATGCACCTTTGCGATCCAGGGCATCACCCGGCCAATTCGGACGCCAGCACGGATTGATCGATTCGATAAACCGCACGCCTTCGCTTGGTCCTGCGGCATCCCCTATCTGTTCACGCTCGAAGAGCGGTACGAGCTGGCGGGGGACGATGGCGGCACCAGGCTAACGCATAGCTGCACGCTGCGCGGGGCGCTCTCCCTGCCGTTCGCGGCGATGATGTTGCGCCGCCTGCGATCCCTGATGGTCGAATCTGACGATCGCCTCGCAACCTATCTCCGCTGGCGGGTAGGTCAGCCTGCCCGGGCTATCAATCGTCAGCGCGTCCCCTTCCGCTACAGGAGGAAGGCGCGATGATGATGCACTGTAAGCGGGTGCTGCCCGCCGTCATCCTCGTTGTCGGGCTCGCGGCGTGCTCGGAAAGAAAGCCGCCAGCCCCGCCAACGGAGCAGCAGATCCATTCGTCCGACAGCGCCGTGGCGACCGGGGAAATGGGGCGGCATAGATATCGCTGTTCCGACGGGGAACCGCTGTTCGTCGATTACAAGGACAACGGCCTGCAGATCGATTTGCGGCGCTCCAACGGGGGACCGCCGATGATGCTGACCGCGCCAGCGCAGGGCCTGCAATATGTCGGCGAAACAGCCACCGCGACCTTCAAGGGGTCGCAGCTCACCATCGTGGAAGGCGATGGCCGTACCCGGATCTGCGAGCGGGAAGGCACGCGATGAACTGCCCTGCCTTCGAACGCCACAGGGCGCTTCGTCGGAAGAGACCGATGTCTGACACGTCGATTTCAAATGTGACAACCTTGTGCGGCCTGAATCGGGCCGGTCTGGCGATCGCGCGCCTCGGCGTCGTTCTCGTCTCCGGGGCGGTTATAGGGGCGTGTAATCCAGCGCCGACCCAGCCTACCGAGCCGGCGCATGAAAAGCATCTGACGTCGAAACTAATCGCGCAGCGCATCATGTACTGCGACGACGGCACACGCGCCGATGTCGACTTCATCGATGACGGCTTGAAAATGGCCGTCACCTGGCTGCCGAAGGGCAGGACCGAGATCCTGCGCGCGCAGCGAACCGGTGACGAGTTTCGCGGCGACCATTCGCGGGCTGTCGTGGCGGGCGGATCGATCGCGTTCACGCGACGCGGGAAGATCCGCGTCTGCCACCGAACCCCGGAGGAGTCCTAGGAAATGCAGGCACTGCTCTATACGCTTGCGCCTGTGCTGGCGGTCGTGCTCGGCGCGATTGTCGCGAGCCGCACCAAGTTGAAACCTGGCCTCGTGGCGGGCCTACAGCATCTCGCTGCCGGCGTCGTGTTCGCGGCGGCAGCGACCGAAATCCTGCCGCAGGTCAAGCATGAGGCATCGCCCAGCGCGACGTTGATCGGCGGGGCGGCGGGCGTCGCGACCATGCTGGGGCTCAAGGCTCTTGAGGCCCGCTTCAAGGGGCCGATGGCGCTACTCGCCGCGATCGGCATCGACATTCTGGTCGACGGCCTGGTGCTCGGCCTCGCTTTCGTGGCGGGCGAGAAGGCAGGTCTCCTGCTGACGATCGCGCTCACTCTGGAAGTGTTATTTCTGGGACTGACGCTGACCGACGAGCTGGCGGAAACCTATCGCTCGCGCTTGCGCATCATCGTGATCGTCTCGGCATTGGCCCTGCTGCTGCCGATCGGCGCGCTCGCTGCCGTGCCGGTCGCCGCGCTGTCGCCGGTGATGATCGCCGGCTTCCTCAGCTTCGGGCTGATGGCGCTGCTCTACCTCGTCACGGAGGAGTTGCTGGTCGAGGCGCACGAGAAACCCGACACCCCGCTCATCAGCTCGATGTTTTTCGTCGGCTTCCTGGCCCTGCTGACACTTGAGGAGATGATGGGATGATCCCGGGCAACGACAACAATGGCGGGCAGGAGCGCCGCACACTGTGGATCGTCCTGCTGCTGAACGCGGCGATCGCTGCGGGCTTCTTCGTTTCCGGCTTCTTCGCGGACTCGAGCGCGCTGATCGCCAACGGCGTCGACAACCTGTCCGATACGGCTGTGTATGCGCTGAGCCTTGTGGCGCTCACCCGGGGCCAGACATGGAAGACACGCGCCGCGGTCGCTTCGGGCGTCATGCTGCTGATCTTCGCGGGCGGCATCTTGATCGATGTCGGACGGCGCTACGTGCAGGGCAGCGAGCCCATCGGACCTACCATGATGGTCATGTCCGCGATCGCCGGCGTCGTGAATTACCTCTGCCTGCGGCTGCTCCAGCGCCTCAAGGATCCGGACGTCAATCTCCGGGCCGCAACCACCTTCAGCTTCAACGACTTCATTTCCAACGGCGGCATCCTGATCGCCGGCGTGCTGGTGCTGTGGTTGGGTACCAATTGGCCGGACCTGCTGGTCGGCTTCGCCACCGCCATCATCGCCATCAAGGGCGGTGTCGAAATCCTGCGCGACGCGCGCGCCGAAACCAAGAAAAGCGAAAGGAGGTCGTCATGAACGACAAGCTCGAACTCGACATTCCAGTGTTGTTGCCGGACCTTCCTGACGCGGCCGATGCCTGCCTGGACCGTCTCGTATCAACCCTGTCAAAGCGCGAAGGTGTCGAGCGGGCGCATGTGATCTGTCTCGACGGCAACACGCCAGCGGCGCTGTGCATCCATTTCGATGCCGCCAAGCTGCCGCTGCCACGGTTGCGCGAAATGGTGCGCGCCGCAGGTGCCGAAATCACCGAGCGCTACGGCCATGCGATCTGGCAGGTGACGGGGATCAACCACGAACGTCGGGCGCGCACGGTCAGCGATGCGCTGTGCGCCTTGCCCGGCGTGGTCCAGGCAAGCGCCAGCACCAGCGGGTCTGTCCGGGTCGAATATGATCGCCGCGAAACCACCGAAGAGGAGGTGCGCGCTGCGCTTCGCAAGCTGAAGGTGAGGGTGGGCAAGCGGGTCGCTGCCGATGAACATGCCGGCCACGACCACGGCCCCGGGGGCCACGGCGCGGGCGAAGAGAAGCACGGCCCCGGCGATGGCCACGACCATAGCCACGCCGAATTTCTCGGCCCCAATACCGAGCTGATCTTCGCGCTCGCCTGTGGCGCGCTGCTGGGGATCGGCTACGCGATCGAGAGGCTGGTCGCTGGCGCGCCCGA
Organism: Sphingomonas sp. CCH15-F11; assembly: GCF_001557005.1. Taxonomy (NCBI): domain Bacteria; kingdom Pseudomonadati; phylum Pseudomonadota; class Alphaproteobacteria; order Sphingomonadales; family Sphingomonadaceae; genus Sphingomonas; species Sphingomonas sp. CCH15-F11. The sequence continues at coordinate 6,802 of NZ_LSKG01000188.1, forward strand.
ATGGCTGCCGACCGCCTGCTATATCGCAGCCTATTTCTTCGGCGGATTCTTCACGCTGCGCGAGGCGATCGACAACCTCCGGATGAAGAAGTTCGAGATCGACACGCTGATGTTGGTCGCTGCGGCCGGCGCCGCTGCGCTGGGCGCATGGGCCGAAGGTGCGCTGCTGCTGTTCCTGTTCAGCCTCGGCCATGCGCTTGAGCATTATGCAATGGGCCGCGCCAAGAAGGCGATCGAGGCGCTGGCGAAGCTCGCGCCCGAAACCGCGACCGTGCGACGCGGCGGGCAGACCAGCGAAATCCCGGTCGAGCAGATGGTCGTCGGGGACATTGCCATCGTCCGCCCGAACGAGCGCCTGCCTGCCGACGGCTTCGTCATCAAGGGCACCAGCGCGATCAACCAGGCCCCGGTCACGGGTGAAAGCATCCCGGTCGACAAGGTGCCGGTCGCAGATGCCGCAGCGGCACGCGCCAAGCCCGATGCAGTCGACGCGGAAAGCCGGGTTTTTGCTGGTACGATCAACGGCGGCGGCGCGATCGAGATCGAGGTGACACGCCGTTCCAATGAAAGCGCGCTTGCCAAGGTCGTGAAGATGGTGAGCGAAGCGGAGACGCAGAAGTCGCCGACGCAGCGCTTCACCGACCGGTTCGAACGGATCTTCGTGCCCGCCGTCCTGGTCCTGTCAGTGCTCCTGCTGTTCGCATGGGTGGTCGTCGACGAGCCGTTCCGCGACAGCTTCTATCGCGCGATGGCGGTGCTGGTGGCGGCAAGCCCGTGCGCGCTCGCGATCGCAACGCCGAGCGCGGTCCTGTCGGGCGTTGCCCGTGCAGCGCGGGGCGGCGTGCTCGTGAAGGGCGGTGCACCGCTCGAAAACCTCGGGTCGCTCAAAGCGATCGCTTTCGACAAGACGGGCACGCTGACCGAAGGTCGTCCGCGCATCACTGATGTCGTGCCCGTCGATGGCGCCGATGAAGGCGAGTTGCTGGCGCTGGCTGTCGCCGTCGAAGCGTTGAGCGACCATCCCCTGGCCCAAGCGATCGTCAAGGACGGCCGCGAACGTCTGAACGATCGTGCCGTGCCGACTGCCGGCGACCTCAAGAGCCTGACCGGTCGGGGCGTCACCGCGAGCGTGGATGGCGAGACGGTGTGGATCGGCAAGGCCGAGATGTTCGGAAGTGAGGGCATTCCGGCGCTGGGGCAGGGCGCGCAGGACGCAATCGCGAAGCTGCGCGAGAACGGCCGCACGACAATGGTGGTCCGCAAGGGGGACCGCGACCTGGGCGCGATCGGCCTGATGGACACGCCTCGCGAAGCTGCCAAGACCGCGTTGCGTCGGCTGCACGAGATGGGCGTGTCGCGGATGATAATGATCTCCGGCGATCACCAGAAAGTCGCCGAAGCGATCGCCGACGAAGTCGGGATCGACGAAGCGTGGGGCGACCTCATGCCCGAAGACAAGGTTGCCGCGATCAAGAAGCTCGCCGGCGAAGACAAGGTCGCGATGGTGGGCGACGGCGTGAACGATGCGCCGGCGATGGCAAGCGCCACGGTCGGCATCGCGATGGGCGCGGCGGGGTCGGACGTTGCGCTGGAGACAGCCGACGTGGCGCTGATGGCCGACGATCTGGCGCACCTGCCATTCGCAGTCGGTCTTAGCCGCCATACCCGTGGAATCATCCGGCAGAACGTCTTCGTCAGCCTGGGTGTCGTCGCCTTCCTGGTGCCTGCTACCATCCTCGGCCTCGGCATTGGGCCAGCGGTGGCGGTTCATGAGGGATCGACGCTGCTCGTCGTCATCAATGCGCTCAGGCTGCTCGCCTACCGCGATCCGGCAGGGAAGGCGGCATGAAGTGGCTGATCGCCTTCGACCTCGACGGCACGCTTGCCGAGAGCAAGCGGCCGTTATCGGAGGATATGGCCGCAATCCTCGCCCGATTGCTCGCCATCACGGATGTGGCGGTGATCTCGGGCGGGGACTGGCCGCAGTTCGAAAAGCAGATCGCCTCGCGCCTTCCTGCCGGCGTCGCGCTCGACCGTCTCTGGTTGATGCCGACCACAGGCACGAAACTCTATCGGTTCATCAATGGCGCTTGGCGCGCGGTCTATGCCGAACTGTTCGACGACGCGGAGAAGGCGAAGATCCGCACGGCCTTCGATCAGGCGCTGACCGATGCCGGTCTCGCCGACGAACGTATCTGGGGCGAACGGATCGAGGACCGGAGCAGCCAGATCACCTTTTCGGGCCTGGGGCAGGCAGCGCCGCTGAAGGAAAAGGAAGCGTGGGATCCTGACCGAAAGAAGAGGACCGCGTTGCAGGCCACGTTGCGCGCGAAGCTGCCGGAGCTCTCGATCAATCTCGGTGGCACGACATCGATCGACGTGACCAGAGCAGGGATCGACAAGGGCTATGGCCTGAAGCGCCTGAGTGCCGAGAGCGGTGTCCCGCTCGACGGGATGCTGTTCATTGGGGATGCGATATTCCCCGGTGGGAATGACTATCCCGCTGCTGAAATCGGCCTCGACACAGTGAGGGTGCGCGACGTCGCGGAAACCACCGCCGTCGTGACCGCCATCATCGCGTGTCTGCACCGATAGGATCAAGATACATGGTCGGCTCCATCGCGGAATGCCGCATTGTCAAAGCTCTGGCTTCTGTCGCTTAGGGCAGCGCTTCCTAAAACGAAAAGAAGGCAATGTGCGCGTCTCCGCGAACAAAGCCTCCAGCGATCAATCTAAGAGATTCCGCCGCGCTTCTCAATCGTAGGGGGCGTTTGCGGGAGGGGGCGGAATCCTACGCTAAGGATTTGGGCCAGCGATATTCGCCGGTTAGATTGATGTGTTCCCATCCCAACGGCGAGACGTGGGCGAGTAGATCAGGCGCGATATGGGTACCGCTGGCGGCCCGGGTATTGACGACCTCGCCGAGCTTCATGGTGTTCCAGAATATGATGATGGCGGCGAGCAGGTTCATTCCGGCGATGCGATAGTGCTGGCCTTCGCCGGATCGATCCCGGATTTCACCTCGGCGGTGGAAGCTGATGGCGCGCTTTAGGGCGTGGTGGGCCTCACCCTTGTTGAGGCCGATCTGAGCCTGGCGCTGGAGGCCGGCATCAAGAATCCAGTCGATCATGAACAGGGTTCGCTCGATGCGGCCCACCTCTCGCAATGCGAGGGCCAGCTCATTCTGGCGCGGGTAAGAGGCGAGCTTGCGAAGAATCTGGCTGGGGGCGACGATCCCCGCTGCGATCGTCGCCATGATGCGCAGGATGTCGGGCCAGTTGCGCTCGATGAGCGGTTCATTGATCTTACCTCCGACCAGCGCTCGCACATTGGCCGGCGTCGCGTTGGGCGTGAAGGCATAGAGTCTTTTCTGAGGGAGATCGCGGATACGGGGGGGCGAACCTGTAGCCGAGCAAGGCGCAGGCGGCGAACACATGATCGGTGAAGCCGCCCGTGTCGGCAAAATGCTGGCGAACGCGGCGGCCCGCGTCATTCATGAGCAGCCCGTCCAGGATATAGGGAGCCTCGCTGACCGTTGCCGGGATCACCTGGGTTGCGAACGGCGCATATTGATCGGACACATGGCTGTATCCCTTGAGGCCCGGGACGTTGCCATATTTCGCGTTGATCAGATTCATCGCCTCGCCCTGCTCGGTAGCAAGGAAGAACTGCCCGTCGCTGGATGCCGATTGCCCTTGTCCCCAGAAGGCGGCCATGGGCAGGGCGGCGTGGGCCTCCACGATCATGGCGAGCGCCCGATCATAGGCGCTGCCTTCGACATGCCAGCGCGCGATCCGCAGCAATTCCCAGAAGCTGTGCGTGTTGGTCGCCGCCGCCATCTTGCGCAAACCGAGATTGACGCCTTCCGCCAGCAACACGTTCATCAGGCCGATCCGGTCGCTGCAGGGCGCGCCGGTGCGCAGATGCGTGAACGCCTCGGAAAATCCGGTTCGCTCATCGACTTCCAGCAACAGATCGGTGATCCTCGCGGGCGGGAGCTGTTGATAGAGATCGAGCACGAGATCCTCGGCCCCTTCGGGCGTGTCGGCCCTCAGCTTGTCGATGTGCAGCTTGCCGTTCTCGATGATGCCGCCTGGGATCGTGCCGGTTCGCGCCGCGCGGCCAAACTCCTTCAGCCGTGTATCCAGTCGAGCCCTGCGCTCGGCCAGCCATTCGCCGGGTCGCAGCGGCACGGCGAGCCGCGCGGTCTGCTCTATCGCCTGTGGCGGGACCAGAAGCTGCTTGAGGTCGCCATAGCGGCGCGATCCCGCCAACCATATGTCACCGGACCGGAAGGCGTCGCGGATGTGGAACAGCACCGCGATTTCCCAAAGCCGGTGGTCGCCGCTGGGCTCAGCGCGAAGATGACGATGCCATTTCGAGTTGGGACGTAGAAAATCCACCGGCGGATCGACCTTGATCCCGTTACGCAGCATCGCAACGGCCGCCAGAAGAGGCGTGGCGATCGGCGCCGCCTGCATGTCGAGCAGGCGCAGCATCCTGGGCGCGTAGAGGCGGAAACGGTGATAGCCGTCCAGCACACGGCTGAGCGGGTCGGCCGCGAGCACGTTGGTCAGCGCGGAGGCCGTGGCGACAAGGGTTCTGAACCGTTCCCAGCCAGGCCCGGTGGCGATTATCCCGTCCAGGGCCGTGCCATCGTCCTGCGCTCCAAGCAAAGCACCACCGATTTCGGCAAAGGACTTCAGCGTGTCCCGAACGGCCGCCTTTTCGTCGGCGATCCTGGTGTTGCAAAGGCGTTCGGAGGCCCGATAGAGACGGCCTACGATGCGATCGTGGGTCTCCACGATGACATCGGCCAGCGATGACCGCCATTCCAGGGTGCAGACAGCGAGGATCGCAAGCCGCCTGTCTTCGGGCAGATCACGCATGCCGTCGGCGTAATAGCGCTCGCCCTGCCGGCGAAGCCGGGTCACACGATGCGCCGGCACGCCGTCCAGCAAATCCGCCGGAAGATCGAACCTTTGAAGATATTCCAGTCGATCCATCAGCCGGTTAGCGGCTGCTGAATTTGCGCCAACCTCGAACTGTCGCAGCCATACGAAGCGCGTGACGCGACCATCCACCGTATCCTCCAACAGGTGGGCCAAATTCTCGCTCAGGGTTGGCGTGATGCGATGGGCGATAAGATCCTCGATCCGGCGCTCGGCCTCAACCAGCGCATCGGCGCAAAGGCGCTCGATCGTCGAGGAGCCGGGAAGGATCGTGCGGGTGCGGCGACACTCCGCAACGAAGCGACGGGCAAGATCCTCATTCGATGTCGCCGCCTCGGCTTCCCGAGCGATCCATTCGCGCAAATCCCGTGCGCCCCGCCCCGAAAAGGAGCGATAGCCGTAGATTCGGCGAAGGTCCGCCAGATGCTCGTGCCGGGTCTCCTCGCGCGCGGCATAGAGGAGTAGATCGTCGCTGGTCAGGCCGAGCTGGGCCGCGATGAAATCCGATACCTGCGCCGGGATCAACTCGCCAGGAGCGAGCACCCGGCCCGGGTAGCGCAGGACGCACAGTTGCAGCGCGAAGCCAAAACGATTGTGGGCGCGCCGGCGCTGGCGGATATGCCCGAGATCCTCATCGCTGAGGGTATAGTGCCGCAGCAGCTCACCTTGATCGACCGGCAAGTGAAGCAGCGCCTCGCGCTGTCGATCGGTCAGGGTCACGCGACGCGGCATACATGCTCCTTATTCTTTCCGAGCTACGGTTTGAGATAGCTTGATTGAGATGCTGGTTAAGATACACAATAGCCCAATCTTATGTGCTCATGTTCGTCACCGCCTCAAACCTTCGTTTGTGATCCATGCTGATCGGCTACGCCCGCGTGTCCAAAGCCGACGGCTCGCAGTCGCTCGACCTGCAGCACGATGCCCTTCGCGCTGCCGGTGTCGAGCCAGGCAATATCTATGATGATCGTGCATCCGGTAGCCGTGATGATCGCCCCGGTCTTGCCGCCTGCCTGAAATCGTTGCGCGACGGCGATGTCCTCATCGTTTGGAAGCTCGACCGGCTCGGCCGAACGCTCACCCACCTGGTCAGCACGGTGCAGAATCTGTCGGATCGCGGTATCGGTCTGCGGGTGCTCACCGGCAAGGGCGCGCAGATCGACACCACGACGCCATCGGGCCGGATGGTGTTCGGCATTTTTGCCACACTGGCGGAGTTTGAGCGGGATATGATCCGCGAGCGCACCATGGCTGGCCTGGCCGCTGCCCGCGCGCGGGGACGCAAGGGTGGCCGCAAGTTCGCCCTCTCCAAGGCCCAGGTGCGGCTCGCTCAGGCTGCTATGGCCCAACGCGACACGTCCGTTTCCGACCTCTGCAAGGAACTCGGGATCGAGCGCGTCACTCTCTACCGCTATGTCGGTCCCAACGGGGAACTCCGGGATTACGGTCAGCGCGTGCTTGCTGCCAAAACGCGATGATGATGACGGGAGCCCCGATCAAACTTACCCAAGCGGACGCCGCAGACGTTGCAGACCTGTACAACCGTTGCAGCGACTATTTCCTGTTGCAGGACGGGGCCGCGCCCACGCTGGACGATGCTCGCGAGCTTTTCTCCGATGTGCCGCCCGAAAAGAGCGCCCACAATCAAGCTGTCCTGGGATGGAAGGGGCCTGGCGGCCTATATGCAATCGCGGCCATCCTCCGCGATTATCCGCGTGATGGCACATGGTATCTCGGCTTCATGATCGTAGATGCCGCACAGCGTGGTCGTGGCGTCGGACGCTCAATTTACTCGACGGTCGAAAGCTGGGCCGCTGCGAGAGGTGCCACAGAGATTCGGTTGGCCGTGCTGGAAGCGAATGAAGCGGCAGAGCGATTTTGGCGTTCTCTCGGCTTCATTGAGTATCGGCGCGTTGGGCCAGACACCTTCAAAATGCGTAGCCATCGCCGGATAGAACTGAGCCGTCGCCTTTCTGGCGCGACCGTAGAAGGCAGCAACAAGTAAGATCTCGCGCCGGCTATCTGGGCGAGCTTGGCGTAGGATTCCGCCCCCTCCCGCAAACGCCCCCTCGAACGCCATCGGGGACCAAGGTCGCATCTCTGCGGGAATTGTTACTGGAGTAGGATTCATTGGCGCCGGCATCATCCTGCGCGACGCTGGGCGCGTGACGGGGCTCACAACGGCAGCTACGCTCTGGGCGTCTGCAGCGGTCGGGTTAAGCGCCGCGTACGGGATCTATCATCTGGCTGTCATAACCGCTCTGATGCTTCTTTTGATCCTTGAGCTGCCTCGCATGCCTGGGTGGACGCGGGTTTCGCACCGAGCCCGCTTGCATGTACACCATTCGGATTCCGACGACGAACCTACTCGATGAACATCACCTTGCACGCCGAAGCAGGCCAATCGGGTCGGAATCTAGCGCCGTGGAAGTTGGAATTGACGTCCCTTTCTCGGGATTTTCGCTTCGATGCAGCTTTTGAACGGCCAAATGAGCCTGCGGCTCAATCCGTGCTATGATACGCTTGTACTGGGGATGTTCGATGCGCTCGCTAAGCCTCGCTGTTTGCGGCCTTCTTCTCGCGGGGCCTGGCTTTGCTCAATCGCCGAACTGGTTGAACGCCCGGACGATCGAAATCGACATGAAGAATTTCGCTTTCGTTCCAGCCACGATCACGCTTCAACGCGGTGTTCCCTACCGCTTGCGCTTTGTTAACACGGCAGGGGGCGGCCACAATTTTGTCGCCAAGGCCTTTTTCGAGCAAGCCAGTATTGCCCCTGCCAGCCGGTCGACGATCAACAAGGGTGAGGTCGATCTGGGAGGCGGAGAAAGCGGGGACGTGCGCCTGGTTGTCAACCGGATCGGAACCTACGACGTGCATTGTTCGCACTTCATGCACTCGATTTTCGGCATGAAAGGCAAGATCGTCGTCCGGTGAGCGTCACTGGCTCGGCTCTCTTCCATGTCATGGCTGAGGACGTTCGGCGTAATGCAACGGCAAAGCCAACTCAGGCTCTGATAAGTGATCTCGTCGGGCTTCGTAACATTGCCGTAGTCCGTTTCGCTGGCCTCATATTTTAGAGTCCTCTAGCAAGGAGGAACCCCTCCGACTTCAGTCGGATACTGGCTTCAGCCACAGACTCGCGTGCTAGCCTGTAACCTCGGGAAAAGCGGAAGCCGCCGAAGGCGTGAAGCTTCCGCTTTTCCCGAGGTTACAGGCTATGGCGTATCGGTCCGGTTGTCACACCACATTCCATCATCGCTACCATCTCGTTTGGGCGCCGAAGTATCGGTACAAGGTGCTGATCGGCGATGTTCGGCTACGGGTGCGCGAGATCATCCGTCAGGTCTGTGCCGAGATGGGCGTGAAGATCATCAACGGCGCGCTGTCGAAGGACCACGTACACATGTTCGTCGAAATCCCGCCGCACGTCTCGGGCAGCGACTTCGTGCGCCGGGCCAAGGGGCGCTCATCCCGCAAGATCCAACAGGAATTCGAGCACATCCGCAAACGATATTGGGGCTAACGCTTCTGGCAGCGCGGCTACTTCTCGACCACATCCGGCAACATCACCGATGACATCATCATGCGTTACCTCGACCGACATACCCACAAGGACGGCTTCAGCCCCACCGCTTGATCCTACCGGCGTCAGCCGGTCAGTGATTCAGAGAGCAAGTCAACGGGCCTGACAGCGACCACCCCGAAGGGCTATTGCGACGCACTCTCAAATCACCTATTGCGTTGGTGAGAGAGATTCGCAAAAGGGTCAACGGTGAGAAATCTTGGTATTGGAACTGCACTCGGCTTCGGGCTGCTCACCGTCCCGGCAATGGCTCAAGACCAGTTCCTGCCGGGACCCGGCAGCACCTCGCAAACGATCATCGTGACCGGCGTCCGCGACGGCTATCAGATCGATGCGACCAGCACCGCCACGCGCACACCGACCGAGCTCAACGATGTCCCCCAAGCGGTCTCGATCATCACGGAAACGCAGATCGACGACCAGGCGATGCGCTCTATTGCCGATGTACTACGCTATGTCCCCGGCGCCGTAATCTCTCAAGGTGAGGGACACCGCGATCAGATCATCCTGCGCGGGAACAGCAGCACCGCAGACTTCTTCGTCGATGGCTTGCGGGACGACGTGCAATATTATCGCGGCCTCTACAATGCAGAGAGGATCGAGGTTCTGAAAGGTCCCAACGCGATGATCTTCGGGCGCGGCGGCGGCGGGGGCGTAATCAACCGCGTCACCAAGCGCCCTGTCGCCAACGCCTTCATCAGCGGCAGCGGTTCGGCGGACACATATGGCGCATGGTATGTCGACGCCGACATCAGTCAGCCACTCAGCGAGTCCGTCTCCACCCGGATGAACGCCGTTTACGAGGAGTTCCGAAACAATCGCGACTTCTATGACGGGCGCCGGGTTGCGATCAACCCGACCGTCGCGCTCTCGCTCGGCGGTGCGACTCGGATCGATCTGGGCTTCGAATATAACAGCGACAAGCGAACGATCGACCGAGGCGTCCCCTCGGCCGTTCAGGGCTCGCTGACGAGCCCGTCACGCCCGCTCACCGGCGCCCGCGACACCTTCTTCGGTGTGCCGGGATTCAACGTCAGCGATTTCGAGGCCAAGGTCCTGAATGGGCGCGTCGAGCACCGCTTCAGCGACAATCTGACCCTGACCAGTCGGGTCCTGTATGGTGATTACGACAAGCTCTATCGGAACGCCTTTCCGGTCACCCCGGTCACGTCGCGCGGCGGCGTCCAGAGCGTCGGCCTCGAAGCGTATAGCGATCCCACGACACGCAAGAACCTGCTCAACCAGAACGACCTTGTTTGGAGGGTCACCACTGGACCCGTCCGCCACGTGCTGCTCGCTGGCTTCGAAATTAGCGACCAGCGCACGCGCAACCAGCGGATCAACGGCTTTTTCGGGGGTGGTGATATCGTCAACGGGGGGCGGCGCGTCTTTGTCGGGTTGGCCGACCCGATCACGGTGCCGCCGGTCACGCTGCGCACCACTCCCAATACCGGCTACCGGTCAATCCGCACGAACGCCGACGCCGCCGCCTTCTATGTGCAGGACCAGATCTCGATCGGCGACCATGTCGATCTGATCGGCGGCGTTCGCCGCGACCGCTTCACGCTTAACGTCGACGACCTGGTTGCCGGGCAGAGCTATCGCCGGACCGACACGCTTTGGTCTCCCCGAGTGGGCGTGGTGCTCAAGCCGGTGCAACCTGTCTCGATATACGCCAGCTATAGCCGGTCCTTCCTGCCGCAGTCGGGGGATCAATTCTCATCGCTCGATGTCACCAGCGCCGCGCTGGAGCCGGAGAGGTTCGACAATTACGAGCTTGGCCTCAAATGGGATATCCGCCCGACGCTGAACCTGACCGCCGCCATCTACCAGCTTGACCGCACCAACACCCGCGCGGCCGACCCCAATGACCCCGCACGGACGGTGCTCACGGGCGCGCAGCGCAGCAAAGGGCTCGAACTCGGCCTTAGCGGCGCGATCACACCCCAGTGGCAGATCAGCGCGGGCTATGCGCTGCAGGACGCGACAATTCGCAAAACGACGAGTGCCGCCCCGGCCGGGCGCGAGGTTCCGCTGGTTCCCAAACAGCAGGCTTCGCTGTGGACCCGCTACGACCTCACCCCTCGCCTTGGGGCCGGGGTCGGGGTCTATCACCAGTCGAGGAGCTTCACGTCCATCAGCAACACCGCCATCCTGCCCGCCTTCACCCGCGTCGATGCCGCCGCATTCTTCAAGCTCACCCCCCAGATCGAGGCGCAAATCAACGTCGAGAACCTCCTCAACAGCAACTATTTCTCGTCCGCCTACAACGACAACAACATCATGCCCGGTGCGCCGATGACAGTGCGAGCGACGGTTAGAATGAGCTTTTAGACAAGGCGCCGGAGAGATGGATGTGAACACAGAGCGCGTAATCGAAGGCGCTGTGACGGGCGCGGCGGCGGGGTTGGTGGCCTCGTGGGTAATGTCCGAGTTCCACGAAGCCTGGAAAGCCGCTTCGGGCGATAGGGATGTCGGAGACGAGCCCAACACCGTCAAGGTGGCCGACGCTGTAACGGAAGCTACCGTAGGGAAACCGGTACCGGAGGGATATCGTGAGCCTGCGGGAGCAGCTGTTCATTACGGCTTTGGGGTGTTTCTCGGCGCTCTCTACGGAGCCGCGGTGGAGGTTCGCCCAGAGACCAGCGCTGGGTTCGGAACCGCCTACGGAGCGGCGGTGTCGCTGGTCGCCGACGAGATGGCGATGCCGGCGTTGGGCTTTAGTCCCCCCGCTTCGGAGGTCGCGGCTTCGACGCACCTGCGCGGCTTTGTCTCGCACCTAGTTTTCGGCGTGGCTCTCGAAGTGGCGCGGAGGCTCCTAATTGCGGGTGTCAGAGCAAAGATTGCCTAAAGCCGCACGCCCGCGACCTTCTCCGTACTCTTGCGTGTCAGACGCGTTGTCACTCTTCAGAAGTGACAACGGCGCGGTGGCCCGCGCCGTTGTGCATCCTAGTGGTTGTAACCATGCTCGTTGTACCGGCGCGCGTCGCGACGCGCATGACGTACTTCCCGGCGGTAGTCCCGACGGGCGTGCCGGTTCGAGGCGTAGCCATAGTTGCCGTAATTGGAATAACCGTTACCGTAACTGCTATGCCCTTGGCCTTGGTAAGAGCCGTAACTTCGGCCGTGACCCTGCGGTTCAACATAGCCATAGCCTTGGCTGTAGTAGCTCTGGTTCTGATACCCATGGCCGTTGGATTGGCCGGCATGGGCCGGCGGTTCGGCGAGGGCCGGTGCGGCTACGATGAGTGCCAATCCGGCGATCGCGAGCTTGAACATGTTCCTTCTCCACAACTACGCTCGTCGTACCGCGAGTGGCCGATCGGGCTGGAGAGATGTGTGCGCCGAACGTGCTGAACCGGGTTTGAATAGTCTCGGCAGCTCGCGTGAAGACGGGACGGAAGCACCTTACGCCGGGAACTCGTCTCAGCTCGGAAGTCGAAGCTTACCAGGCGCGCGGAGCCGTCCGCGGCACCCTTTTGCCCCTTTCCCCCATATCCTAAGCCGTTTCCCTCTCGCTGTCCTGCGGGCTTAAAGTCGGCTCCGCGGTCCGGCTTATGTACCTGATCCGGTGGCGGGCACCGGACGGGCTTTCCAGAGTCTTCGGGACAAACCCAGGCTGAGCACGACGGCGAATGCCGCCAGAACGCCGGGAAAGACGAACGACGCGACCCTCACCGTCAGGCCGAACTCTAGCTCCAGCTGGAGGAAAAGACGGCGGTCAGGGCATTTGAAATGTGGGGCGTCAAGGATTGCTCGGGCGCTTTTCGCAGGGTAAGTGCCGTCCCCTCAACGAGCTACCAGGCTCGACTCGGTGACGCGCTCATCCGTGCCCGCGCAATTTGAACGCTAACGTCATCGGAAATAGCAAACATCGCGCCGTCGCCCCAGCCCGTTCACTGGCCTCAGGCCGGCCTTGGGGGTGGGTTGATATCAAGGCGTGGCCGCCCGATTGGGCCGCCCTCATCGTTCTGAACGGGGGTTCTGCGACGGCGAGGCCGCGGAACCGCATCGATTGCCGGTCTGCGTGTCATCCGACCGATTTTGACCTCCCATAAAACAGGGAATTCGAACAGCGGGACGCGTGTGCCCGGCCTGTCTAGCGAGCTGCGAGCGATTGGACGCAATGGAAGAGTGCGCAGCCGCGTCCGGGGGGTGTGTGACATTCGCTCGCTTCGGACTCGAGGGGTGTTCACCGGCCGTGCGTAATGGATGTGAGGACGGCGGAGGAATGAACATGGACATGAATTTAGACAGCGCGTTGCGCCGCCTTGCCGAGCAACCGCTTCATCCACGGCTTGCTGAACTGGAAGGCGATGTCATGCGGTTGATCGCGGCGGAGCGGCGCGCGGGCGGCGGAGTTACGCTGCGATCCGGCATGCTGGCAGCGCTAGGCGCAGTCGCCTTGGGAGTGGTGGGCGGCGGATTGTCGTCCGCAGCGACGACTGCGCAGGTGCCGACGCTAACACCCTTCGGGCCTGCCATGCCGTTAGCGCCTTCGACCTTACTCGCGTTCCAGTGACGAGCGGCGCCCGGAGGACGATGCTGATCGCCATCGTCGCGTTCGTGGCGGCGGTCGCAGGCGTGTGGGCTGGACGTGAGTTATTCCCCTCCCCGCCAAGCCCGGGCGTTGAGCTTCACAGCTTGCTCCACGACGGGCTCGAGCTGGACGAAGCTCAACAGACCAAGCTCCAGATGCTGGAGTCTCACTTCACCGTTCGAAGGCGTGCCTTGGAGCTGGAACTCAGAGCCGACAACGCCCGGCTCGCCGCCGCCATCGAGGCCGAACATGGTAACGGGCCGCAGGTCGCGGCCGCCGTCGATCGTTCGCACGGCGCGATGGGTGAGCTCCAGAAGGAGACGTTGAACCATATGTTCGCGATGCGGCAGATCCTGCGGCCCGACCAGGCGAGGACGTTTGACCGCGCGGTGGTGAAGGCGCTGACCGCAGACGCGCGGTGAGCCTTGATCTCGCGGCCTGCACGGACGGCGAACTCGCCGCCTTGACGCTCGCCGGACGTCAGGCTGCGTTCGCTGAGATCATGCGGCGGCACCAAAGACCGGTCTACCGCCTGATCCGCTCGCATATCGGCGACGCCGAAGAGGCGCTTGACCTCACTCAGGAATGCTTCGTGGCCGCCTTTCAGAACTTGCGAAAGTATGACGGAGATCGGCCGCTCGCTGCGTGGCTGACCCGCGTGGCGATCAACAAGAGCCGCGACTGGCACAGGCGGCGGCGCATACGCCAGATACTATCGTTCGCCTCTTCGCTGCCGCCCGACACCATGGAGAGTGAGCGGGACGAGGCGCCGGGTGCCGACGCCATCACCTTCGATCGCGCAGAGCTTGCGCGGCTTTCGCGCGCGGTGTCCGAGCTGCCGGCCACGCTCAAGGAGACGCTTTTGCTGCGGACCGTGGAGGGCTTGTCCCAGGCGGAAACCGCCGCCGCGCTGGGGATCAGCGGAAAGGCCGTGGAGACGCGGCTCCGGCGTGCGCGTGAAAGATTATCGAAAATTCTCGACTTCGCGTGAGGGGATGGGCCTATTTGCGCGTAATGAAAGATAAGGTCGGCGGCCCCCCCCCCC
>NZ_LSKG01000189.1:0-983 GCF_001557005.1 Sphingomonas sp. CCH15-F11
CGGCTCGTACAGCCCCTTGCCCGCCGCATCGAGCGAGGCCGATGGCAGCATCCCGATCGATCCCACGCACATGCTCGCCTGATCCGACAGGATGTCGCCGAACAAATTGCCGGTCAGGATCACGTCGAACTGGCCGGGATTGCGCACCAGCTGCATCGCGGCATTGTCGACATACATGTGGGTCAGCTCGACGCTGGGATAGTCGGCCGCGACCTCGATCACGACGTCGCGCCACAATTGGCTGGTTTCCAGCACATTGGCCTTGTCGACCGAGCACAACCGCCGCTGACGCCCCATCGCCGCCCGGAACCCGACATGCGCGATGCGCCGCACCTCGTCCTCGGCATAGCGCATCACGTCATAACCTTCGCGGCGGCCATCGGGCGTGGTGCGCATCCCCTTCTCGCCGAAATAGACGTCGCCGTTCAGCTCGCGCACGATCAGCAGGTCGATGGCACGCGCGACTTCGGGGCGCAGCGCGGAGGCCTCCTCCAGCCCCGGCATCAACCGCGCGGGGCGCAGATTGGCGAACAGCCCCAATTCGGCGCGCAGGCCCAATATCGCCTGTTCGGGGCGCAACCGCCGCTCGACCGCATCGAAGCGCGGATCGCCGACCGCGCCGAACAGGATCGCGTCCGCCCGCCGGGCCAGATCGAGTGTCGCCGGCGGCAACGGATGCCCGTTCGCGGCATAGGCCGCCCCGCCAACCGGCGCTTCCTCGAAGGTGAGACCCAGCCCCAGCGTGTTCAGCACGCGCACGGCGGCTGCCGTCACTTCCGGCCCGATGCCGTCGCCTGCGAGTACCGCGATCAATGCCATGCCTGCTTTCCCCACTCCCCGCGCGCATGCCCAAGAGGAGGGCAAGCACTTCGAACGCCATTGCGCGCACTTACCCCTGAATCCGTCGCCCCGGGCTTGACCCGGGGCCCCGCTATGTCGCGCGGCCTAAGAGGCAGCGGGACCCCGGGTCAAGCCCGGGGTCC
>NZ_LSKG01000018.1:0-51438 GCF_001557005.1 Sphingomonas sp. CCH15-F11
AGGTAGAGCGGCATTATCAACTCCGTCGCCCCGGCGCAGGCCGGGGCCGCTGGCAATAAAGGGCGAGACAAGTGGAGCGCGGCCCCGGCCTGCGCCGGGGCGACGTCCTTACGCCCCCGGCAATTCCAGGATGCGTTTGGCGATGATGTTGAGCTGGACCTCGCTCGTCCCGCCCTCGATCGAATTGGCCTTGGTGCGCAGCCAGGCGCGCGGGGCCGCGCCCTTGTTCGATCGCTCGCTTTCCCATTCGAGCGCGTCCGATCCGCCCGCCGCCATCGCCAGCTCGTGGCGGGCCTTGTTCAGCTCGGTGCCGTAATATTTCATCATGCTCGGCTGGGCGGGGTGGGCGCGTCCGGCCTTCAGCTCGTCGATGAAGCGTTCGGACATGGCGGAGAACGCCTTGGCGCGCACCTCGAACAGCGCGATCTGGCCGCGCAGGATCGGGTCGGCCAGCCGCCCGTCATGGTCGAGGCCAACGGTCGCAATCGCGCTGTCGATCATCGGGTTGCCGCCGGTCTGGCCCAGTCCCATGCCCGAAATCATCTCGCGCTCATGGCCGAGCAGATATTTTGCGACGTCCCAGCCCTTGTTGAGCTGATGCACCAGATTCTTCTTCGGCACCTTCACATTGTCGAAAAAGGTCTCGCAGAAGGGCGAATAGCCGCTGATCAGCAGGATCGGCCTGGTCGAGACGCCCGGCGTCTCCATGTCGAACAGCACGAAGCTGATCCCGCCCTGCTTGGTCGATTTGTCGGTGCGGACCAGGCAGAAGATCCAGTCGGCCTCGTCGGCATAGCTGGTCCACACCTTTTGCCCGTTGACGATGAAGTGGTCGCCCGCATCCTCCGCCGACGTGGCGAGGCCGGCGAGGTCGGAACCGGCGTTCGGCTCCGAATAGCCCTGGCACCAGCGGATTTCGCCGCGCGCGATCCTGGGCAGATGCTCGAGCTTCTGTTCCTCGGTGCCGTATTTGAGCAGCGCCGGGCCAAGCATCGAAATGCCGAAGCTGTTCAAGGGATTGCGCGCGCGGATCGCCGCCATTTCCTCGCGCAGCACCTTGGTCTCGGCCGGCGACAGCCCGCCGCCGCCATATTCGGTCGGCCAGTCGGGCACCGTCCAGCCGCGCGAAGCCATCGCGTCGAGCCATTCCTTCTGCCCCGGCTTGTAGGTCGCGCGGCGGCCGCCCCAGCACACGTCCTTGTCGGACCGGACCGGCTCGCGCATCTCCGGCGGGCAATTCGCCGCAAGCCAGGCGCGAGTTTCGGCGCGGAAGCTGTCGAGACTGTCGGTCATGTGCTCTCTCCTATTTCTTTAGCCCTCTCCCTTTGGGGAGAGGGTTGGGAGAGGGGTGGGCCAGGCTATTCCCCTCTCCGCTGCGACTAGGCGGCAAGCCGCCAAGTCTCGCGCCTCTCCCCAAAAGGGGAGAGGGTTGGTGAAGCGCTCAATTGAACCGTTCGCCCTTTTCGGCCTTGTCGCGCAGCAGCTTGGCGACCTCGAAGCCGTGGCGGTCCAGCCCCTCGACGATCTTCTTCAGCCCTTCGGTATCCGCCCAGAACATCGGGCCGCCGCGATAGACCGGCCAGCCATAGCCATAGATCCACACGACATCGATGTCGGACGCGCGTTGCGCCATCCCTTCCTCCAGGATCAGCGCGCCTTCATTGACCATGGTGTAGAGCGTGCGCTCGACGATCTCCTGGTCGGTCACCTCGTGCTGCGCGGTGCCGGTCTTGGTCCGCCATTCCTCGATGATCTCGGCAACGCGCGGCGACGGCGACGGATTGCGCTTCTCGTCATAATCATAGAAGCCCGCGCCCTTTTTCTGGCCCCAGCGTTCCTCGGCGCACAATTGGTCGCGGATATTCTCGATCCGGCTGGGATCGCGGTGCCAGCCGATGTCGACGCCGGCCAGGTCGGCCATCTGGAACGGGCCCATCGGCATCCCGAACTCGACATGGACGCGGTCGATCTGCTCGGGCGTCGCGCCTTCGAGCAGCAGCTTGTTCGCCTCGACCTGGCGCGGCATCAGCATCCGGTTGCCGATGAAACCGTAGCAGACGCCGGCGACCACCGCGACCTTGCGGATCTTCTTGGCCACCGCCATCGCTGTCGCCAGCACATCGGGCGCGGTCTTGGCCCCGCGCACGACCTCGAGCAGCTTCATGACATTGGCGGGCGAAAAGAAGTGCATGCCCAGCACGTCCTGCGGCCGCGAGGTGGCCGCCGCAATCTCGTCGATGTTCAGATAGCTGGTGTTCGACGCCAGGATCGCGCCCGGCTTGGCGATCGTGTCGAGCTTGCCGAAAATGTCCTTTTTGACGTCCATATTTTCATAGACCGCCTCGATGATCAGGTCGCAGTCGGCCAGTGCCTCCAACCCGAGCGTCGGGGTGAGCAGCCCCATCGCCTTCTCGACCTGTTCGGCGGTCATCCGGCCCTTGGCGGCGGTCGCTTCGTAATTCTTTCGCATCACGCCGGTGCCGCGATCCAGCGCCTCCTGCTGCATCTCGACGATCGTCACCGGCACGCCGGCCGACAGGAAGTTCATGCTGATCCCGCCGCCCATTGTGCCCGCGCCGATCACGCCGACGCGCTTGATGTCGCGCAGCTGAATGTCGGCCGGGATGCCGTCGATCTTCGATGCCTTGCGCTCGGCAAAGAAGATGTGGCGCTGCGCGGCGGACTGGACGCCGAACATCAGCTTCATGAACTGCTCGCGCTCGAACTGGACGCCTTGCGGATAGGGCAGCTGCGTCGCTTTTTCGACACAGGCGATGTTGGCGGCGGGGGCGTCGAAGCCGCGGAAGCGGCGGGCATTTGTTTTCCGGAACGTCTCGAATACCGCCGGGTCGGCGCTCAGTGGCTTTTCGCTGACGCGCGGGATCGGGCGCACGCTGGCCACATCATTGGCGAACGCGAGCGCATCGGCGAGCAGATTGCCCTCGCTCGCCAGCCGGTCGACCAGCCCCGCTTCCTTGGCCTGGGTGGCGGAGATCGGATCGCCCTTCGACGTCATTTCCAGCGCCAGCTCGACGCCGGCCGCGCGCGGCAGCCGCTGGGTGCCGCCCGCACCGGGCAGCAGGCCCAGCTTGACCTCGGGCACGCCGAACTTGGCCGACGGCACCGCGATCCGGTAATGCGCCGACAGCGCGACCTCGCAGCCGCCGCCGAGCGCGGTGCCGTGGACTGCGGCGATCACCGGCTTGTCGAGCGCTTCGATCGCGTCGACCAGCTGCGGCAGCAGCGGCTCCGCCATCGCCTTGCCGAATTCGGTGATGTCGGCGCCGGCGAAGAAGGTCTGGCCTTCGCAGATGATGACCACCGCCTTGACCGCATCGTCGCCCGCCGCTTCCTTGATCCCGGCGTCGAGGCCCTGGCGCACCGCTCCGCCCAGCGCGTTCACGGGCGGGTTGTTGGAGGTGATGACGAGCACGTCACCATGGCGCGCGGTGGAGATGGGGGAAGTCATGCGTTCAGGCTCCTGAAGGAAAGTGTCTCTTGTGATCTGCGGTTCTCGACTTCGCTCGAACCGAACGGGAAAGGGTTTGAGTTGCGCCCGGAAATGAGGCCGTCGCCCCGGCGAAGGCCGGGGCCGCTATCAGATGCTGGCACATCATCGGCCAGCGGCCCCGGCCTCCGCCGGGGCGACGGGAGAGGCGCGAGCTCATGTCAGCGCCGCATAGATCATCGTCTTGAGCTCGCGACGGATCGGGTAGCTGCTCGACGGCGACAGCTGGGTCATGAAGACCATGTGGATGCGCTCCACCGGATCGATGAAGAAGGCAGTGGAGAACATGCCACCCCAGTAATATTCGCCGACCGACCCCGGCATCATCGATTTGGCGACGTCCTGCGTCACCGCGAAGCCGAGACCGAAGCCGGTGCCGGCATTGGTCGTCTCGCTGAACAGCGATCGCGACATGCCGGCCAGATCGCCCCCGCCCGGCAGGTGGTTCATCGTCATCAGGTCGATCGTCTTGCGCGACACGATGCGCACACCGTCCAGCTCGCCGCCATTGAGGCACATCGAACAGAAGCGGTGATAGTCGAGCGCGGTCGACACCAGCCCGCCGCCGCCCGACACCAGTTTCGGCATCCGCGACCACGCCGATTTCGCGCCGGGGTCGTATAGCGCGCGGCCTTCGCCGGGCTTCAGCGTGTAGCAATCGACCAGCCGGTCGATCTTGTCCGCCGGCACCATGAAGCCGGTATCGACCATGCCGAGCGGCGCGAAGATTTGGCGTTCGAAGAACTGATCGAGCGGCTCGCCCGCCACGCGCTGGACGACCGCGCCCAGCACATCGGTCGCGACCGAATAATTCCACGCCTCCCCCGGCGAAAACTCCAGCGGCAGCGCGCCGAGCGCGGCGACGAAGCCGTCGAGATCGAGATTGCCGTGCCAGCTTTCGATCCGCTGCTCGCGATAGGCCGCGTCGATGTTGCTGCGGTTCTGAAAGCTGTAGGTCAGCCCGGCGGTGTGGCGGAGCAGGTCGACCATGCGCATCGGCGCGGCGGTCGGCTTGGTGGCAAAGGGCACCCCGGCACCCCCGCCATCATAGACACCCAGCCCCTTGAACTCGGGCAGCACGTGGTGAACCGGCGTGTCGAGCGCGGCCTTGCCCTGTTCGACCAGCATCATGAAGGCGATCGACGTAACGGGCTTGGTCATGCTGGCGATGCGGAAGATCGAGCGATCGTCGATCGGTGTCGGCGAATCACCGCGCGCGGCGCCCTGGTGCGAAAAATGCACGATCCGCCCCTCGCGCGCGACGAGCAGCTGGACGTGCGGAAAACGCCCGCTGGCGAGATATTTGTCCGCCAGGAACGCGTCGATCCGCGCCAGTCGATCGGCATCGAAGCCCAGCTGTCGCGGATCGTGCAAGCTCATGCGGCCTTCCATACCCTTGTTTCGAATCCGGGGCAAAGGCGCTCGCCGCGGACCTGCGTTCCCTATTGCCTTGAGCGCACGACGAATCAACACTAACGTCTCAGCAAAGCGCAAGAGCGCCAAACCCGATCTTCAACTGGAGAGTTTTGCCGTGGCCACCGAACCGTTCATCGCGCTCCCGGCCGGGTGGCCCAAATATTCGCTCGACGAGATCAGGGCGATGCTGACTGCCCCCGGCCAGCGTTTCGAGATGGACGAGGCGGATATCCGCGGCGTGCGCACGCGGGTGTGGAAGAACGCGCCACCATCGCTCGCCATGCTGATCGCCTTTTCCAAGTCGCACGGCGACCGCGAGTTCATCGTCTATGAAGGCGAGCGCGTGACCTATGACGCGCATTTCCGCGCGGTGATGCTGCTGGCGCAGAAGCTCGCCGACATGGGCGTGGGCAAGGGTGACCGGGTGGCGTTCGCGATGCGCAACCTGCCCGAATGGACGCTGATCTTCTTTGCGGTCACCACATTGGGCGCGATCGCGGTGCCGCTCAATGCCTGGTGGACGGGCGTGGAGCTCGAATATGGCGTCAACGATTCGGGGTCGAAGCTGCTCATTCTCGATGGCGAACGGCATGAGCGGCTGAAGGCGCATTATGCCAACATGCCCGGGGTTGAGCATTTCCTGGTCACCCGCGCGGTTGCGCCGCTGGAAGCCCCCGCCGCGCCGTTCGAGCCGCTGGTCGGCCCGACGAGCGGCTGGGCCCAGCTGCCCGACGCGACGCTGCCGCCGGTGGCATTGTCGATCCAGCCCGACGACGAAGTGGCGATCTTCTATACCAGCGGCACCACCGGCAAGCCCAAGGGCGCGCTCGGTACCCATCGCAACATGATTTCCAACATTTTCTCGACCGGCTACGGCGCGGCGCGGATGCTGCTGCGCCGGGGCGAAATTCCGCCCGCCGCGCCTGAGCCCAAGGTCAACCTGATCGTCATTCCGTTCTTCCACGTGACCGCGTGCAGCGCCTTCCTGATGGGCAATGTCGTGGCCGGCGGCACCATCGTGTTGATGCGCAAATGGGACGCGACCGAGGCGCTGAAGCTGATCGAACGCGAGCGGATCAACGCGACCGGCGGCGTGCCGACGATTGCCTGGCAACTGCTCGAACATCCCGACCGCGCGAGTTACGATCTGTCGAGCCTGGAGACGATCTCCTACGGCGGTGCGCCGTCGGCACCCGAGCTGGTCAAGCGCATCTATGAGGAGTTCGGCGCGCTGCCCGGCAATGGCTGGGGCATGACCGAGACGATGGCGACGGTGACCAGCCATCAGGGCGAGGATTATCTCAACCGTCCCGACAGCTGTGGCCCCGCCGTGCCGGTCGCCGAGCTCAAGATCATGTCGCCCGACGGCACGACCGAGTTGCCGGTGGGCGAGATCGGCGAAATCTGGGCCAAGGGGCCGATGGTGGTGAAGGGCTATTGGAACAAGCCCGAGGCGACCGCGGAGACCTTCATCGACGGCTGGGTGCGCACCGGCGACCTGGGGCGCATCGACGAGGAAGGCTTTTGCTACATCGTCGACCGCGCCAAGGACATCATCATCCGCGGCGGCGAGAACATCTACTCGATCGAGGTCGAGAACGTCCTTTACGCGCATCCCGCCGTCACGGACGCGGCGCTGGTCGGCATCCCGCACCGCACGCTGGGTGAGGAGCCCGCCGCGGTCGTCCACCTGTGCGCCGGCTGCACGGCGACCGAGCAGGAGCTGAAGGCCTGGGTCGGTCAGCACCTTGCCGCGTTCAAGGTACCGGTGACGATCCGGTTCAGCGACGCCGTGCTGCCGCGCAACGCCAATGGCAAGATTCTGAAAAAGGATCTCCGCGCGCTTTTCGTGCGCGAGGCAGTGGCCTGAAAGCGGCAGCTTTCTGCTTCGTGCCAGCCGCAGGGCCCAACGCGTTGGATCGGGCGGTTTTCTGATCCTGCGATAATGCGGACAATGCGCCGCGCGAGGCGCTTGAGGTCGCCGCTCCAATGCGCGACCGTGACGCGGGCTCGACAGGCGATCGAGCGTTTGGCGCGCGCAGACGGCGGATCTACGCGCGGGAGGGCGGGATGGCCGAGCAGAGCATCGCAGCATATCAAGCGCACACCGGCTTCGATCCGATTGATGCGGTCCGTTATCTGCGCGAGCCGACGATCGATCCCCATCGCCATTCGGAAACCGACATCCTGCTGTACCGCATGCACCGATATGGGCGCACAGGGGAGATGACCACTGCCGTGCGCGACGGCGACGCGCCCGACCTTATCTTCATGTCGCGCGGTGCCGGCGTACCGGCATTCGGACGCATGGCGGGGACCGCGTTCAAGCTCGAGCCCAATCGGTCGCTGCGGGTCACCTTCGTGCCCCAGGGTGCCGACAGCGAAGTGATTTTCGGCACCAGCGCCCGGTCCACCAACCTCATGTTTCCGCGCGGCTACCTCAATAAGCTGATCGAGGAGCAGCCGAACCATGGCTTTGGCCCGCTGCTGTTCCGCGACGATGCGCGGTTGATCGAACTGATCCGGATGCTTGACGTCGAAATTGCATCGCCGGGCATGGCGTCGCGAATGGTGGTCGAGGGATTGAGCCGGGCGATCGCGTCGCTGCTGGCACGGATCGACCTTGCCGCGATTCGCGCCGACGCCGATCGCATCCACCTGCCCGCGTGGAAGGTGCGGCGCGTCACCGACTATATCGATGCCAATCTTGCCCGGCCCATCGGTGTGCACGACCTGGCCCGGGTGGCCGGCCTGTCGCCCTTTCACTTTTCACGCGTGTTCAAGCTGGCGACCGGTCAGACGCCCTATCATTTCGTCTGCGAACGGCGCCTGCGCCTGGCGTGCGAGTTGCTGGCAAAGGACGACCTTGAACTCGCCCAGCTGGCCCTGGCATGCGGCTTCGCAAACCAGTCCCATTTCACCACCGCCTTTACCCGCGCCATGGGCATGCCGCCCGGCAGGTATCGCAAGCGGCCCGGCACGCATTGACCTTGCCGCGTCAGCCGCGCCGGCGCTGGTTCAGCACCTCGTACGCCATCACCGCGGTGGCGACTGCGGCGTTCAGGCTGTCGGCCTTGCCGAGCATCGGAATCTTCACCCGCAGGTCGCACTGCGCGGCATAGTCGGCGGGCATCCCCTGCGCCTCGTTGCCTGTCAGCAGAAAGGTCGGGGCGGCATAGCGCGGCTGCTGATAATCGACCGCGCCGTCCAGACTCAGCCCGACGAGCTCGCCCGGCCCGGCGCGGAGCCAGCGCAGAAATTCGTCCCACTCCGCGCGCGCGAGCCGCACGGTGAACAGCGCCCCCATGCTGGCGCGCACCGCCTCGACCGAAAACGGATCGACACAGTCGCCGACCAGGATCAGCCCGCCCGCACCGACCGCGTCGGCGGTGCGCAGGATGGTGCCCAGATTGCCGGGATCACGCAGCCGCTCCGCCACCAGCCAGATCGGCGCTGCGCTGCGGTCGATCCGCGCCAGATCGACCGGCAACTCGGCAAAGACGCCGATCACCGCGCCCGGATTGTCCTTGCCCGACAGCTTGGACAGGATGTCGGCGCTCGTCTCGATCGCCTCGCCACCGGCCGCCTCTACATCGGCGACCAGTGCCTCGACCAGCGGGTGTCGCGCGCTCGCATTCGCGAAGAACAGCCATTGCGGGATATGCCCCGCCTCGCGCGCCTCGGTCAGGATGCGCAGCCCTTCGGCCAGGAACAGCCGCTCGTCGCGGCGGTGCTTCTTGTCGCGGAGCAGCCGCATCCGCTTGATCAGCGGGTTGGAAAAGGCGGTGATGGCGCGTGGCATGGGCACAAATGGCGGTGAGGGGGCTCACTCCTCGCCGAAGCGGTCCTCGACCAGCGCGGCCATGGTGGCCACGACCGTGTCGGCATCGGGGCCTTCGGCGCTGATCGTGATCTCGTCACCCATTGCGGCGCCCAGCATCATCAGCCCCATGATCGACGTGCCGGTGACGCTGGACCCGTCCTTCTCGACGATCACCTCGCCCGACTGGGTGGAGGCGAGCGTCACGAACTTGGCGCTGGCGCGCGCGTGCAGCCCGCGGCGGTTGCTGATCCGTACGGTGCGGCTGACGCGGTTCAAGCAGCCGCCTCGCCCAGCACCTCGGAGGCGACCGAGATATATTTGCGCCCGGCCTCGCGCGCGGCGGCGACAGCTTCGGCGACCTTCATCGTCTTGCGCGCGCCGCCCAGGCGGATCAGCATGGGCAGGTTGATCCCGGCGATCACCTCGATCCGTCCGGGTTCCATCAGCGAAATCGCAAGGTTGGACGGCGTGCCGCCGAACAGGTCGGTCAGCACGATGACGCCGCGCTGGTCGTCGACCGCCTCGATCGCGCGCGCGATGTCCAGCCGGCGCTCCTCCATGTCGTCCTCGGGCCCGATCGAGATCGGGACGATCCGCTCCTGGCGCCCAACGACATGCTCCATCGCGACCACGAACTCTTCGGCAAGCCGACCGTGCGTCACCAATACCAAGCCGATCATGCGCGCAATTTCCCGTGTGGTTCCATTTGTCCCGGCGCGCCTTCCATCATGTCCTGCGGCGCGGTCCCAAGGTCGCGATGGGTCAAGGTGGGCGAAAAGCCCGCGTTGCGCAACCTTGCTGCGAGCCGTTCGGCGACATGAACCGACCGATGTCTCCCCCCGGTACATCCGATCGCGATGGTGACATAGGACTTGCCCTCCGCCGCATAGCGGGGAAGCAGCATGAGCAACAGCGATTCGATGGCGGCGATCGCCTCCGGATAGGCCGGGTCGCCCGCGACATATTCGGCAACCGCGGGATCGCGACCGGTGCCGGGGCGCAGATCGGCCACCCAGTGCGGATTGCGCAGGAAGCGCATGTCGAACACGAGGTCGGCATTGCGCGGCAGGCCGCGCGCGAAGCCGAACGACACGACCGACACGACTGGGCCGCCCTGGTCGGTCAACCCCAGCGTCTGGCGGATGTCCTGGGCCAGCTGATTCGAGGTCAGCTGGGTCGTGTCGATCAGCCGGTTGGCCCAGCGGCGCAGCGGCCCGAGCAACTCGCGCTCGCGCTCAATGCCGTCGCTCGCCGGCCGGTCGGGCGCCAGCGGGTGGCGGCGGCGCGTTTCGGAATAGCGCCGTTCGAGTTCGGGGCCTTCGCAATCGAGGAACAGCGTCCCGATGTCGTGACCATGGTCCTCGCGCAGCCGCTTGATCCGCCGGACGATGCTTTCGGCGTCGAAGCCGCGGGTGCGCGCGCCGATGCCGATGGCGAGCGGGCGGTCATCGCCCCAGCTGTCGACCGGTTCGGCCTGGGCAAGCAGCCGGTCGAGCAGCCTGAGCGGCAGGTTGTCGACCACCTCCCAGCCCAGATCCTCCAGCGTCTTGAGCACGGTCGACTTGCCGGCGCCCGACATGCCGGTGACCAGCAGGATGTGCTTGCCCGCCATCGCGGATCAGGCCGCGTCCGGATCGATCAGGCGCAGCGCCATCTCGACCTTGATCGGCGAGGACGGTTCGAGCGCGGGCAACGGCATGACGCGAATCGCGATGCCCGCCAGCCGCCGCTGCTCAATCTCGTCGGGCAGGCGATCGGGATGATCGTCGACGCGGACGATCATCGCGACGGGCACGTCGCGGACGAAGGGCAGGGGGACGATGCCGACACCGCGCACCTCGATCTTGCCGGCGATCGGTTCGGGGGGTGAGGCGACGAGCTGGCGTCCGCGCCGCTGCACCACGGTATAGTCGTCGCTGATCAGCTGCGCGCCGCGATCGATCAGACGCAGCGCCAGGTCGGACTTGCCGACGCCGGACCGCCCCTCGATCAGTACCGCGCGGCCCTCGATCGCGACCGCGGAGGCGTGCACCGTTTCGGCGGACAGTTCGGTCGTCACGGTCGCGCCGCCAGCGGCAGCCGCACGACAAAGCGTGCGCCGGTGGTTCGATCCGCCCGTGATTCGACCGCGATCATGCCCTGATGTCCTTCGACAATCGTGCGCGCGATGGCAAGCCCCAGCCCCGAATGCTGGCCGAACGCCTCGCCCTGCGGGCGTACCGAATGAAAGCGGTGGAACACCGCCTCGCGCGCGTCCTCCGGCACGCCGGGGCCTTCGTCCTCGACGGCAACCTCTGCGATGTCGCCGACATGGGTGGCGATCACGCGGATGCTGCCGCGATCGGGCGAAAAGGACAGCGCATTGTCCAGCAGGTTGGCGAAGACGCGCTCCAGCCGCGATCCCTCGCCCATCACGATCAGCGGATCGTCGATCCGCGCGTCGAAGACGAGCGCGATATCGCGGCTGATTCCCCGGTCGATGCGCGCGCGGACCAGCGCGTCGAGCATCGCGGTCAGCGACACCGGCTCGAACTGCGCGCGGCTCAGCTGCGCGTCGAGCCGCGAGGCATCGGAGATGTCGGTGATCAGCCGGTCGAGCCGCAGCACGTCGTCCCGCACGATCGCCAGCAGCCGCGCCTGCAGCTCCGGGTCGCGGACATTGCCCAGGCTCTCCACCGCCGAGCGCAGCGACGCCAGCGGATTCTTGAGCTCGTGCGTCACATCGGCGGCGAAGGCCTCGGTCGCGTCGATCCGCGCGGTGAGCGCCTGGCTCATGTCGGAGAGGGCGCGGGCCAGCATCCCGATCTCGTCACGGCGCGACGGGAGGCGCGGCACCACCACTTCGCGCGCACGCCCCAGCCGCACGCGCACGGCGGCGCGGGCCAGCCGGCGCAGCGGCCGCACGATCGTGCGCGCCAGGAACAGCGACAGCAGCACCGACACCAGCGTGACGATGCCCATGACCACGCTCAGTCGGTAGCGTTCGAGCCGGACCGTCTGGGTGATGTCGAGCGCGTTGACGACCGACATCGCGACTTCGCCGCTGGGCAGGGGTGAGGCGGCGGTGATCACCGTGGTGCGATCCGGCGCGCGCCAGACCGACGCTGTGGCCGACCCGGTGGCTCGCGCCGCCTGGACATCGGGCCAGACATCGCCGCGATCGTCGGCGGGCTCGCGATAGAGCGGCGCGCGCGCGGTGCGCACGACCGTGTCGATCACCGCGTCCAGGAACCGCGCGGCGTCCTGTTGCCACGGGTCGCGATCGGGATCGCGCAGCCGGAAATTGCGCAGCCCGAGCGCGCGCGTGTCGAGTTCGAGGCGACCGTCCGTATCGTACAGCCGCAGCCGCGATCCGGTCGATTCCGCGAGGCTAAGGAACAGTGCGCGGCGCTCCGGCCTGGGTGCCGCGGCCATCGCCGCCGCGATCAGCCGCGCCTCCAGCGTCGCGCGCGCGACACGGCTGTCGATGATCCGCGCGCGATAGGTGTCGAGGTAGAAGAAGCCGCCGGCCAGCAGCGCCAGCGCGAAGATGTTGACGAACAGGATGCGCGGCGTGAGGCTGACGCGGCCCGACCAGCGCAGCGACAGCTCGCGCTCGTCACTCGTCGACGAAGCGATAGCCCGCGCCATACAATGTCTTGATTGCGTCGAAGGTGGCGTCGACCTGGCGGAACTTGCGGCGCACGCGCTTGATGTGGCTGTCGATGGTGCGGTCGTCGACATAGATGTCGTCGTGATAGGCCGCATCCATCAACTGGTTGCGCGTCTTCACAATACCGGGCCGCTGCGCCAGCGTTTCCAGGATCATGAATTCGGTGACGGTCAGCGTGACCGGCTGTCCGGCCCAGGTAACGCCGTGGCGCGACGGGTCCATCGTCAGCCGCCCGCGCACGATGCGCGGCGCGCTTTCATCCTCGGCATCGTCGGCGGCGGCCAGCACCTCTGCCCGGCGGAGCAGCGCGCGGATGCGGGCGATCAGCAGGCGCTGGGAAAAAGGCTTGGCGATGTAGTCGTCGGCGCCCATCGCGAGGCCCAGCGCCTCGTCAAGCTCGTCATCCTTGCTGGTCAGGAAGATGACGGGAATGTTCGACCGCTCGCGCAGTCGGCGCAGCAGCTCCAGTCCGTCCATGCGCGGCATCTTGATGTCGAGCACCGCAAGATCGGGCGGATTGTCGATCAGCGCCTTCAACGCCGCTTCGCCGTCCGAATAGACGCGCGTCGCGAATCCCTCCGCCTGCAGCGCGATCGACACCGAAGTCAGGATGTTGCGGTCGTCGTCGACCAGCGCAATCGAAGCGGTCATCCGGGCCCTGCAGGTTGCGACTGAGGATGGGCCTAGTCCAGTTCGGCGCCGCGCTCAACCGCCTGATCCCGCGACAGCAAGGATGCAGGTGCGGCGGTTTGACGCTGTGCGATTCGCTCATTATGCGCGATGCATACGTATGCGACGGCACCAAGTGCCGCGATTGCCAAAAAGAACGCCGCGCGCAGTTCGACGCAGCGGCGGAAAAGGAGAGATGCCGGTGATTCAAACGCTGCTTCGGGTGGGCGACGATGTCGTGCCGTTGCCCGCCGACGCGCTGGTGCATGCCAATCTGGAAACCGCCCGGCTGGTCGAGCACGCCATCCTGCGCGGCGAGGGACAGCTGGCGCGCCACGGCCCGCTGGTCGTCGCGACGGGGCGGCATACCGGCCGCTCGGCGAATGACCGGTTCATCGTCCGCGACGCGCAGACCGACCAGACCGTGTGGTGGGGCAAGTCGAACCGCGACATGACGCCCGCTCATTTCGCCGCGCTGAAGACGGATTTTCTGGCGGCGCTGGGCCGGCTGAACCAGCTGTATGTCCAGGACCTGTTCGGCGGATCGCAGCCCGAACATCGCGTCCGCGTGCGCGTCATCACGCAGCTGGCCTGGCACAGCCTGTTCATCCGCACGATGCTCGTCCGCCCGCAGCCGCACGAGCTCGCCGGCTTCGCGGCGGATTACACGATCATCGACCTGCCCGATTTCCGCGCCGATCCCGCGCGCCATGGTTGCCGCAGCGAGACGGTGATCGCGGTCAACTTCACCGAGCGGCTGATCCTGATCGGCGGCACCGCCTATGCGGGCGAGATGAAGAAGAGCGTGTTCGGCCTGCTCAATTATCTGCTGCCCGAACAGGGCATCATGCCGATGCACTGTTCGGCGAACATCGGCCCGGACGGCGATACGGCGATCTTCTTCGGCCTGTCGGGCACCGGCAAGACGACGCTGAGCGCGGATGCGTCGCGCACGCTGATCGGTGACGACGAACATGGCTGGTCCGACACCGCGGTCTTCAACTTCGAAGGCGGCTGCTATGCCAAGATGATCCGCCTGTCCGCCGACGCCGAGCCCGAGATCTTCGCGACCACGCGGCGTTTCGGCACCGTGCTGGAGAATGTCGTGATGGACGAGGTCACGCGCGAGCTCGACCTCGACGACAATCGCCTGGCGGAAAATACCCGCGGTGCCTATCCGATCGACTTCATCCCCAATGCCAGCGCGCGGAATATGGGGCCGGTGCCGCGCAACATCGTGATGCTGACCGCGGACGCGTTCGGCGTGCTGCCGCCGATCGCGCGGCTGACGCCGGACCAGGCGATGTACCATTTCCTGTCGGGCTATACCGCCAAGGTGGCAGGCACCGAGATCGGCGTGACCGAGCCGGAGGCGACGTTTTCGACGTGTTTCGGCGCGCCGTTCATGCCGCGCCATCCGTCCGTCTATGGCAACCTGCTCAAGCAGCGCATCGCCAGCGGCAATGTCGACTGCTGGCTGGTCAATACCGGCTGGACCGGCGGGAAGTACGGCGTCGGCAACCGGATGCCGATCAAGGTCACGCGCGCGCTGCTCAACGCGGCGCTCGACGGCAGCCTGAACGATGCCGAGTTCCGCACCGATCCGAATTTCGGTTTCGCCGTGCCGGTCAGCGTGCCGGGGGTCGATCCCGCGATCCTCGATCCGCGCATGACCTGGACCGATCCGGCCGAATATGACGCGACCGCAGCCCGGCTGGTCGACCTGTTCAACGCCAATTTCGCGCCGTTCGCGGATCATGTCGATGCAGGCGTGCGGGCGGCGGCACCCCGGGTGCGACAACGCGAGGCCGAACCCGCCTGACCGGCCCGACCTGATCGGGCCACCCTTTCAAGAAGGAACGTCCGATCATGTCCGAAGACAACGAAGCCCGCCTGTTTGTTGACGATGCCGCGATCGCGGCGGTCGGCAATGGCTTGCTCGACCGCGATCTGCCGCGTCCCGCGTGGACGCACGAGGCGCATCTCGCCGCCTGCGCGTGGCTGATCCGTATGCGCCCCGACATCGATCTGGAGCACGAGCTTCCGGCCATCATCCGCGGCTACAATGCCGCGGTCGGCGGGGTGAACGACGATCACCAGGGCTATCACGAGACGATCACCCAGTTCATGCTGGCGACCGTGCGCGCATTCCTGGCGCGGGCGGAGATGGCGATCCCCCTGGTCGACGCGGTCAACGCGCTGCTCGTCGCGCCGGAGGGGCACCGCGAATGGCCGTTGCGCTTCTATTCGCGTGAACGCCTGTTCTCGGTCGAAGCGCGTCGCGGATGGGTTGACCCGGACCTGATCGGGACTGTTCCAAGACAGCCGATCTGACATCCTGCATGTGTCACGTTTCTCGGCTATGGTCGCATCGACCGGTGCAGGGGATGCGCCCGGCCGGGATGGACGGGAGGATCACATGAACATCGCTGCCATGCTTGCGCAACTCGGGGACCATGTCGAACTCGCCAACATGGCGACCAAGCTGGGCCTGCCCGCCGACCAGGTCGAAGCTGCCGTCGCGTCGCTGGCGAAGGCGCATGTCGCACCGACCGACACGCTGCAGACCGCAGCCGCCGACACCGGGCTGGGCGTCGACCAGCTGCGCCAGATCGTCGAGCATATCGGCGGCGAGGGGTCGCTGACGCGCTTCGTCCAGCTGCTCAACGACGAATCGGGCGGCGGCGGCGGGCTGCTGGGCCAGATCGGGTCGATCGCGGGCGGGTTCCTCAACAAGAAGGGCTGATCCGCCGCACGCCCGGGAACCCTTGCCCCGGTCATGCGCTTGACGGCCATGCCGACCCTCGACCTGTTTGGCTGGGCCGTGCCGGTCCTGGTCGTCGACCTGAGCACCGTCGCCATCGCCGTCGTCGCGGCGCTGGCGCTTCACTGGCTCGTCTTTCGCATTGCCGGCCGGATCGCGGCGCGGACCCCCGACAGCGGCGACGACATTCTGGTCGCCCATGCCCGGCGGCCGTCGCGGTGGATTCTGGTCGCGATCGCGCTCGCGGCCGTACGCGGTGTCATCCACCTTCCCGATGGCGCCCACCGGCTGTGGACGCTGCTCGCGGGGCTGATCGTGCCGGCGCTGATCGGCTGGCTGGCGATCGCGCTGATCCGCGGCGTGAACGACGTGATCGCGGTCCATGCCGACATTTCCATCGAGGACAATCTGAACGCGCGTCGCAAACGCACGCGCAGCGCGATCCTGGGGCGGATCGCGGTGTTCGTCATCGGGTTCGTGACCGTGTGCGTCATGCTGCTCAGCATCCCCAGCGTGCGCAATGTCGGCGTGACGCTGATGGCGTCGGCGGGGCTTGCGGGGCTGGCGGTCGGCGCGGCGGCGCAGCCCGCGCTCAAGAACCTGATCGCCGGTATCCAGATGGCGTTCACCGAGCCGATCCGCATCGACGACGTCGTCATCATCGAGGGCGAATGGGGGCGGATCGAGGAGATCCGGCTGACCTATGTGATCGTGCGCATCTGGGACGACCGGCGGCTGGTCGTGCCGGTCAGCAAGTTCCTGGAGGACAGTTTCCAGAACTGGACGCGCACGTCGAGCGCGCTGATGGGCACGGTGTTCCTTCACCTCGACCCGCGCGCCGATGTCGCGCGGATCCGCGCGAAGGCGGAGGAACTGGTGGCCGCGCACCCCAAATGGGACCGCCGCGTCATCGGCACCCAGGTCACCGAACAGCGCCGCGACGCGATCGAGGTCCGCGTCCTGGTCAGCGCCGCCGATGCCGGCCGTGCGTTCGATCTGCGCTGCGACATGCGCGAGGGGTTGATGCGCTACATCGCCGACGAGATGCCCGAGGCGTTGCCGCGCGAGCGCCTGGCGGTCGAGCCGATTACGGCCTGACCAAGCGTCGTCACCCCGGCCTCGTGCCGCTCGCCAAGCGGGCGAACTCTTGCGCGCAAGCGGTGCCGGTGGGGTGTCGCGCAACGTTCGAGACGAGTGCGGGTGGCGAAGTGGACCCCGGCACGAGGCCGGGGTGACGGTCGGCCGGGTATGGCGCCTGAGCCGTCACGCCTGCCGGCTTGCGATGAACGCGTCGACGTCGCGCTCGACGACCAGCAGCGGGCGGCCGCCGCCGGCGACCACCAGATCGTTGAAGTCGCGGACGTCGAAGCGCGTGCCGAGCGCGGCTTGGGCCTTGCGGCGCTGGCGATTGATCTCGGTATGGCCGATCTTGTAGCCGCACGCCTGGCCCGGCCACACGCAGTAGCGGTCGATCTCGCTGGTCACGCCGTCGATCGTGTCGCCGGTCGCCTCCGCGAACCAGGCGCGTGCCTTGTCGCGGTCCCAGCGCTTCGCGTGGATGCCGGTGTCGACCACCATGCGCGCGGCGCGGAACGCCATCGAGGCGAGATAGCCGAGCCGCCCGACCTGATCGCCGTCATAGACACCCAGCTCGCCGGCGATCTGTTCGGCATAGAGCGCCCACCCTTCGGAATAGGCGCTGAAGCCCATCAGCGTGCGGAGCAGCGGCAGGCGGTTGGCATATTCGCCCTGCCAGACATGGCCGGGGATCGCTTCATGATAGGTCAGCGTCGGCAGGCTGAAGCGGGTATGCATGTCGGTCGAGCGCAGGTTGATCCAGAAGCGCCCCGGCACCGTGCCGTCGATCGACCCCGCGCCGCCATACGCCCCCGGCGCGCCGATTTCCTCAGCCGGCGCGATCCGCTTCACCTCGACATTGCCCCGGACCAGCGTGCGGAACGCACCCGGCAGGCGCGGGCGCAGATCATCGATGCGCTGGCGGATGAACGCCATGATCTCGGCACGGCCCGGATCGCCCTCGGCAAAGGTGAAACGCGGGTCCTTGGCGAGCGCGAGCATCCGCGCGCCGACCGAACCGTCGGCATAGCCCAGCCCCTTCAGGATCGCGTCCATCTCGCCATGCAGTTCGGTGAGCTGGCGATTGCCCTCGTCATGCACCTCGTCGGGCGTCATGCGGGTGGTGGAGGCGGCGCGCAACGCCCAGGCATAATAGGCGTCGCCCTGGGGCCGCGCCCACATGCCGGCGTCGGACTTGGCGATCGCGGCATGGCGCTCAAGCTCGGCGAGCTGGCGGTCGAGTGCGGGTTGGATGTCGGCAGTGACGATCCGCTCGGCGCGCGCGGCCCAGTCGCCGGACAGCGACCGGGTGCGATCGCGCAGCGAGGTGACGAGCAGCGACTGGCCGGCGGCTTCGCCCCGGGTCAATCGCATCGCCGCCAGGGTCTTGGCGAGGATGAAGTCGGGGGCGACCACGCCCATGCCGCGTGCGGCGCGCAGGCGTTCGGTTTCACCGTCGAGCTGCGCGGGAATCGCGGACAGGCGCGCCAGATAGGCGTCGGCGTCGGCCGCATTCTCGATCACGTGGCTGGCGTCGAGGAATTTGGGCGCGTCGAGATACGCACCCATATTCTGCGCGACAGGATAGGGGCCGTTGCGCCAACCGCCGATCGCGACATCGCCATAACCGAAGCCATAGCCTTCCAGCGCGGTGGCATAGGCGGTCTGCGCGATGTCGAGTGTCTTGGCCGTCTCGCCCCGCGCCTGCGGCAGCACGGCGTCGATGCGGCCGAGCGCATCCTTCAGCCAGGCGCGTTCGGCGGCGACGCCGGCAAACGACCTGTCCTCCATCCGCGACTTGAGCGCGGCACGCGCGCCCCGGTCGATGCCGAGCCCGGTCGCCGATCCGGGCGACAGGCGCAGATAGGATTCGGCGAGATCGTCGGCGAGGGCGGCCGCACGATCGGTGCGGGCCAGTGCCAGATCGGGAAAGGCCGCGACAAAGGCGGCGGAGCCGGCACCGGCGAGCAACTGGCGGCGGGAAAGGGCGGGCATCATCGTCTCCGGTAGGTGTGGTGGTGTGGGTTTAAGTTTGGCCGATTTCTTGACCGGCCGTCACCCCGGCCTCGTGCCGGGGTCCATCGTGCAAGACGCACGGACGTCTGACCTTGGCGTCGCGCCACGCCCTGCGGCACCGTCTGAGCCCACCACTACGCGCATTCCGCTGAGCGTCACGGTGGACCCCGGCACGGGGCCGGGGCGACGATCGGGGTGGAAGGGAAGCGAGCAGGGCAATTTCGGTCTGATTCTCAGGAAAGGGCCGGGGGTTCAGGCTCGACCCGGGCGACACCTTGTTCGATCGCGATCACCCGCATCCGTGTGCCGACCGGGGCGTCGGGGCCGCGCGCCGGCCATTCGCCGTCGCCGATCCGCACCCGGCCTTCGCCCGCGACGATCGCTTCGGCGACGATGGCGCTCGCGCCCGCCAGCCGGGCGGCGCGGTCATTGAGCAGCGGGTCCGTCGTGGCGACCGGATAGTCGCGATACCAGCGTCGGCCGATCAGCACCGTTACGGCTGTCCAGGCCCCGAAGCTGAGCAGCTGTCCGCCCAGCCCGAGCCCGGGCAGCACCCCGGCCAGGATCGCGGTGATCGCCGCAGCGAGCGCGGCAAAGGCGAGGAACACGCCGGGCAGCAGCAATTCGGTCGCGCCGAGCACGACCGCGACGATCGCCCAGACGATCCATGGTTCGCTCATTCAGGCGCGTCCTCCGCCCCCGGCATCGCAAAGGGACCGACACGCCGGGGCGGCCTGGGTGCGGGCGGCGGGGCGGGCGGGGTACCGAGCGCGTCGCGGGCGATCTCGCCGATGCCGCCAAGCGTGCCGATCAGCTGCGTCGCCTCGACCGGGAACAGGATCGTCTTGGCGTTGGGCGAGGTGGCGAACTTGCCGACCGCGTCGACATATTTCTGGGCGATGAAGTAATTGATCGCCTGGGCTGAGCCCTGCTCGATCGCCTCGGACACCAGCCGGGTCGCTTTCGCTTCGGCCTCGGCGGCGCGCTCGCGCGCTTCGGCGTCGCGGAAGGCCGACTCCTTGCGCCCTTCGGATTCGAGGATGCGCGCCTGCTTCTGCCCCTCGGCGCGCAGAATTTCCGACGCGCGCGTGCCTTCCGCCTCCAGGATGTTGGCGCGCTTTTCGCGCTCGGCCTTCATCTGGCGGCCCATCGCGTTGACGATGTCGGCGGGCGGCCGGATGTCCTTGATCTCGACGCGGGTGATCTTGACCCCCCAGGGCGTGGTCGCGTGATCGACGACGGAGAGCAGCCGCGCGTTGATCTCGTCGCGCTTCGACAGCGTTTCGTCGAGGTCCATCGAGCCCATGACGGTGCGCAGGTTGGTGGTGGTCAGCTGCATCAGCGCGACATAGAGGTCGGAGACTTCGTACGCTGCCTTGGGCGCATCCAGCACCTGGAAGAAGACGACGCCGTCGGTCGAGATCATCGCATTGTCGCGGGTGATGATCTCCTGCCCAGGAATGTCGATCACCTGCTCCATCATGTTCACCTTGCGCCCGACGCGGTAGAAAAAGGCGGGGTAGAAGTTGAACCCCGGCTGGGCGACGCCGGTGAAGCGGCCGAAATGTTCGATGGTATAGTGATAGCCCTGGCGGACGATCTTGATGCTGGCGAACAGATAGCCGAGCACCAGCAGCACCACCAAACCGAGCAAAGTTTCAAGCATCCCGCATTCCCCCGATCGTCGCACTTGGCATCCGGGTGCCGTGCTAGCATGGGGAAAGGATGAACGCACCCATACTCGCCCCGCGCACCGCGCTGTTTCTGCCCGCGTCCAATCCGCGCGCGATCGCCAAGGCGGCGACGCTGCGCCCCGACCTCATCATCCTCGATCTGGAGGATGCGGTGGCGGAGGCGGACAAGGACCGCGCGCGCGACGCCGCCGTGACGGCGGTGGCGGGAGAACTGGCCGGCAAGCGGGTGGCGATCCGGGTCAACGGCACCGGCCATCCGGCCTGGTCGGCGGATGTCGATGCGGTCATGGCCTCGCCCGCGGCGTTCATCGTCCTGCCCAAGGTCGAGGGCGACGTGGTCGTGCCGTTCGGCGACAAGCCGGTGCTGGCGATGATCGAGACGCCGCGCGGCGTGCTCGACGCGCCGGCGATCGCCGCGATGCCCGCCGTCGCCGGGCTGATCGCGGGGACCAACGACCTGATGGCGACGCTCGGGATGCCGCTCGGGGGGATGCCGCCGGGCAGCGGGCGCGCGGGGCTGACGCTGGCGCTCCAGGCGATCGTGCTGGCGGCGCGCGCGAGCGGCGTGTGGGCGCTGGACGGCGTGTTCAATGCGCTCGACGATCCCGAAGGGCTGGCCGCCGAATGCCGCGAGGGGCGCAGCTTCGGCTTTGACGGCAAGACGCTGATCCATCCCGGCCAGATCGACGTGGCGGCGGCGGCGTTCGGGCCGACCGAGGCCGAGCTGGCCGATGCGCGGGCACTCGTGGCGGCGGCAAGCGGCGGCGCGCAACGCTTTCGCGACCGGATGATCGAGGCGATGCATGTCGAACAAGCGCGCGCGCTGATCGCGCGGGCGGACGGTTGAAGCGTCCCGGCGCGGGGCGAAGTTGCGGAAGTTGCGGGCTGTGCGAGGTTTACGTCCTGGGGGTGCGGCGGCCCGATCGTTGAAGCGAGGGGCAGGGCGCGGAAAGGCCATTGCGCGAGCCTGGCAGGCGACGGGCGTGTAGGACAGTGCCTGCTCCCTCCCGCTTGCCGGGGGCCTTTGAGCCCCATGATCCGCAAGTGATCTGAGCCGCTCATCCTGAGAGGCTGACCGGGAAAGGGAATGATCGGAAAACCCAGCCACTCCCTTCCTCGTCACCCCGGCCTCGTGCCGGGGTCCACCACGCAACCCGCGCTGGCCCATCTTCGGCGCGCGCCCTTTGCCCCCGTGCATTGGCTCGGCTCCAACCGTCGAGCGACGGCGCTTTGCGGCACCGTGGACCCCGGCACGAAGGCCGGGGTGACGGGAAGGTCCAGGCTTCATGCGCCTCACCCAGAGCAGCGTTTCTCGACTTCCGCCTGTGGCGGACGTTTATCCTGAGCGTCTGCCCTGTAGGCAGTCGGAGGGGCTCGAAACGAACGGTGCGACGGGGCGCACACACCTTGCCCTCCGCCCCACTGGCGCATTCCGACGGGCGCGGTTACATGGGCCGCCAATCCTCGACTCAGGCGATACGGCACCTTCATGGACATTCCCCTCGGCCTCACTTTCGACGACGTGCTGCTGTACCCGGCGGAATCGGAGGTGCTGCCGAGCCAGGCGGACACGCGCACCTTCGTGACGCGCGACCTGGCGCTCAATATCCCGGTGCTGTCGTCGGCGATGGACACGGTGACCGAGGCCGACATGGCAATCGTGATGGCGCAGCTGGGCGGCATTGGCGTGCTGCACCGCAATCTGTCGATCGAGGAACAGGTGGCCGCCGTCCGCCAGGTCAAGCGCTTCGAAAGCGGCATGGTGGTCAACCCGATCACCATCACCCCGGATGCGACGCTGGCGCAGGCGCAGGAGCTGATGCAGCGCCACCGGATCAGCGGCATCCCGGTGGTCGAGGCGGGCGGCAAGCTGGTCGGCATCCTGACGCACCGCGACGTGCGTTTTGCCGAAAACCCGGCCCAGCCGGTCAGCGAGCTGATGACGCACCATAACCTGGCGACCGTATCGGCGGGCGTGACGCAGGACGAGGCGCGCCGGCTGCTCCATCAGCGCCGCATCGAAAAGCTGCTGGTGGTCGACGACGCCTATCGCTGCATCGGCCTGATCACCGTCAAGGACATCGAGAAGGCGGTGCTCTATCCCGAAGCGACCAAGGACGGCGCGGGGCGGCTGTGCGTCGCGGCGGCGACGACGGTGGGCGACAAGGGGTTTGAGCGCACCGAGGCGCTGGTCGACGCGCAGGTCGACCTGATCGTCATCGACACCGCGCACGGCCACAACCGCGACGTCGCGCGCGCGGTCGAGCGGGTGAAGACGCTGTCCAATTCGGTGCAGGTGATCGCGGGCAATGTCGCGACGGGTGCGGCGACCCGCGCGCTGATCGACGCGGGCGCGGACGGGATCAAGGTCGGCATCGGGCCGGGGTCGATCTGTACCACGCGCGTCGTCGCGGGCGTCGGCGTGCCACAGCTGACCGCGGTGATGGACGCCGCCAATGAAGCGGCCAAATCGGGCGTGCCGGTGATCGCCGATGGCGGTATCCGCACATCGGGCGACGTCGCCAAGGCACTGGCGGCGGGTGCGGGATCGGTGATGATCGGATCGCTGCTGGCCGGGACCGAGGAAGCGCCGGGCGAGACGTTCCTGTACCAGGGCCGCGCCTACAAGAGCTATCGCGGCATGGGATCGGTCGGCGCGATGGCGCGCGGATCGGCCGACCGCTATTTCCAGCAGGACATCAAGGACCAGTTGAAGCTGGTGCCCGAGGGGATCGAGGGGCAGGTGCCGTACAAGGGCCCGGCGCGCGACGTCATCCATCAGCTGGTGGGCGGGGTGAAGGCGGCGATGGGCTATACCGGCGCGCGCACCCTGACTGAGCTGCGCGACAAGGCGCGTTTCGTGCGGATCACCGGCGCGGGCCTGCGCGAAAGCCACGTCCATGACGTGACGATCACGCGCGAGGCGCCCAATTATCCGACGCGCTAGGCCGATGGTTTGACCGATACCCAGAAAATCGGGCTGATCGTCGCGCTCGCCAGCCTTTACATCCTGTTCCGCATCCGCCTGTTCCGCGTGCGTTATCGCAACGCGCGGGCGAAGCTTGAGGAAGGACGCGCGCTGGAACGCGAGCGGGACGGCGAGCCATGACGCCACAGGCGCGCACCCAGGCCGCAATCGAGCTGCTCGACGCGATCATCGCCGCCGCGCGCGATCAGGGCGCGGCGGCCGACACGCTGATCGCGCGCTATTTCGCCGAGCGCCGCTATGCCGGGTCGAAGGACCGTCGCGCGGTACGCGAGCTGGTCTATCGTGCGATCCGGCTGCTGGGCGCGCGGCCGGCGAGCGGGCGCGCGGCGATGCTCGCGCTGGCGGCGGATGACGCGGAGTTGCGCACGCATTTCGGCGCGGAGGGCCATGCCCCCGCAGCGATCGAAGCGGGCGAAGAGGCGGCAGTGGCGGGCGTCGCACCCGCCTGGCTGGTCAAGCGGCTGGCCGCGTCGGGGCTCGACAAGTCCGCACAGGCGGCGCTGCTCGACCGCGCGCCGCTCGACATTCGCGTCAATGCGTTGCGCGGCGAGGTGGCGGCGGTGCTGGCCGAGCTTCCGGGCGCGGTGCCGATCGAGGGGCTGGCGCACGGCCTGCGCCTGCCGCCCGACAGCCGGGTCGAGGATCATCCCGGCTGGGCGCAGGGCGCGTTCGAGGTGCAGGATGCGGGATCGCAGCACGTCGCGCTCGGCTGTGGCGCCGCGCCTGGAATGACGGTGGTCGACCTGTGCGCGGGCGCTGGCGGCAAGACGCTGGCGCTGGCGGCGGCGATGGCGAATGCGGGGCGGATCATCGCCAGCGACACCGATCGCGGGCGGTTGGGCCGGCTGGCCCCGCGTGCGGTGCGTGCGGGCGTGACGATCGCCGAGCCGCGGCTGCTCGATCCCGGGCGCGAGGCGGCGGCGCTGGACGACCTGACCGGCGGGGCCGACCTGGTGCTGGTCGACGCGCCATGCTCGGGCACCGGGACGTGGCGGCGCAACCCAGAGGCACGCTGGCGGCTGACACCCGACCGGCTGGCGCGACTGGTCGAGGTGCAGGCGCGCTTGCTCGATCTTGCCGCGACGTTGGTGCGGCCGGGCGGGGCGGTGATCCACGTCGTCTGCTCGGTGCTGGATGCCGAGGGCGCGGATCAGGCCGATGCGTTCCTGGCGCGGCACGAGGGCTGGCGCGCCGAGCGCCCCGACATGGCGGTGGGTGACGCGAGGGGGACTGGACTTCGCCTGTCGCCGAACGCACATTCGACAGACGGCTTTTTTGTGGCCAGGTTGATCGCGCCATGACTGCCGCACGCCCGAGTTCGTTGCTGGAGACGATAATGCGTTTGATTTCGGTTTCCGCCGCCGCTGCCCTGACCCTGTTGTGCGTATCGACGTCGCTGAGCGGCCAGCGCCCCGACGACCAGATCGATGCGCGGTCGGTGGCGCTGCTCGAACAGGGCAAGCAAGCGAAGGCGGCCGGCAATCTGGACGGGGCGACCGATTTCCTGGAGACCGCGCTGGTCGTCGACCCGCGCAACCGCCAGGCCTATGTCGCGCTGGCCGAGATCGCGCAGGCACGCGGTCTGCCGGGCAAGGCGATCCGCTTCTATCGCGAGGCGCTGCTGCTCGAGCCCAACGATATCGCCGCGCTGGCCGGGCAGGGCGAGGCGATGGTCGCCAAGGGCGCTCTGGCGCGGGCGCGCGAGAACCTGGCCAAGGTCAAGGCGCTCTGCGCGGCCGAATGCCCGCAGGCGACCGGCCTCGCCGCCGCGATCGCCAAGGGACCGGCCACGACCCAGACGGCGGATGCGGTGAAGCCGCCGGTGGTGCCGGCGCCGGCGAAGAACTGAGCAGACTAGGTCGTGAACCCCTAAACGACCGCTTTCGGCGTCAGTGCTGGGCGGTCGGAACTGGGTGGTTAGCTGACGCTTACAAAACTGGACTAGTCTGCACGCAGATGCGCGAAACGCCACGATCTTCTGCCCAATCTGTAGCTGCGGCTAGCGCCGCTTTCAGCGTCGTGTCGCTTTCGGGCAGAGAGACGTAGAAAACACCCTCACCCGACGCCTTGAAGCCGTAGCCCGTTCCGAAAAACCGACCGTCGTCGCTCGCCTCGATGATGAGCCAAGCGTCTTCGTCGGTCATTTGCGGCATCTGCTCGCTAGGTTGCAGGTAGATGTGTTCGATCATCACCCGGTTTTCTCACGATACTGCCAATGTCCGAAACGGGGTCGCTTGCCGACAGACCGCGTTTAATGCTTACGGCTTATTCCCGGTCTGGCCAATGGCGAGGGTGGGAGAAAGGGTCCGTGCTAGCCCTGCTTCGCGAGCACCCGTGCAATTTCGACGAAGTCGGCCACGCTGACCGTCTCCGCCCGTCGCGTCGGATCGATGCCGAGCGTGTCGAGTGCCGCGAGCGCGCCGGGAACCGGCTTCAGGCTCTGGCGCAGCATCTTGCGGCGCTGGCCGAAGGCGGCGGCGGTGAGGCGTTCCAGGTCGGCGAGCGCGACGCCGGGCGGCGCGTCGGTGGGTGCGAGATGGACGACTGCCGACATCACCTTGGGCGGCGGGGTGAAGGCGGAGCGATGGACCGGCATCGCGATGCGCGCGGTGCTGCGCCACTGGGACAGGACCGCCAGCCGGCCATAGGCGTCGCCACCCACCGGCGCGACGATGCGGTCGGCGACCTCGCGCTGGAACATGAGCGTCAGCGTCTGCCACCACGGGCGCCACGGTGCCGACAACCAGCCGACCAGCAGGGCGGTGCCGATATTATAGGGCAGGTTGGCGACGATGTGCGGCGGGGCGTCGAACAGCCCGGCATGGTCGATCGCCAAGGCATCCCCCTCGATCACCCGCAATTTGCCGGGATAGGCGACGGCGAGTTCGGCAAGCGCCGGAATGCAGCGCGAATCGCGCTCGATCGCGGTGACCTGTGCGCCGGCCGCCAGCAGCGCGCGGGTGAGGCCGCCGGGACCGGGGCCGACCTCCAGCACCGGCTGGCCGGCCAGATCGCCCGGGATGGCGGCGATGCGCGCGAGCAGCTGGGCATCGAACAGGAAATTCTGGCCGAGCGCGCGGCTGGCCTGAAGCCCGTGCGCGCGGATGACATCGCGCAAGGGTGGCAATGTTGGCGGCGACATGGTCAGGCGGCGGCTTCGGCGCGGTGCGCGGCCGCTTCGGCCGCCAGCCGGATCGCCGCGATCATCGCACCGGGTTCGGCACGGTCGGTGCCGGCCAGGTCGAACGCGGTGCCGTGATCGGGCGAGGTGCGGACGATCGGCAGCCCGAGCGTCATGTTGACGCCCTCGTCGAAATGCAGCGTCTTGAGCGGGATCAGCGCCTGATCGTGATAGCAGCAGATCGCGACGTCATAGCCGCCACGCGCGCGGGCGTGGAACATGGTGTCGGCGGCGAACGGACCGACCGCATCGATCCCGTCGGCCTGGAGCGCGTGGATGGCGGGCATCAGGATCTCGATCTCCTCGCGCCCGAGCGCACCGGCTTCGCCCGCATGCGGATTGAAGCCGGCAAAGGCGAGGCGCGGCCGTTCGATCGCGAAATTGCGCGTCAGCCCGCGCGCGGCGGCGCGGGCCTTGTTGACGACCAGATCGATGGTCAGCAGATCGCGCACCGCGGCCAGCGGCACATGGGTGGTGACCGGCACGACGCGCAGCGTCGGACCGGCGAGCATCATCACCGCATTCTCCGCCGCGACGCCGCAGCGTTCGGCGACGAATTCGGTTTGGCCGGGATGGGTGAAGCCGATCGCGTAGAGCTGCGCCTTGGCGACCGGGCCGGTAACGACCGCGGCCGCCGCGCCCGAGCGGGTCAGCCCGACCGCCATTTCGAGCGATTGCAGCGCGCAGATCGCGCCGGCGGGATCGGGATGGCCGGGGGTAATGTCGCCCGCGTCGGTCACCGCCACGACCGGCAGCGCGCCGTCGAAGATGGCGGCCGCTTCGCCCGGCGTGTCGATCCGCGCGATCGGGCCGCGCCACACGCGTTCGATCGCGCGCGGATCGCCCACCGCCACGAAGGGCGGGAGGCGTTCGGTTTCACGCCGAGCCCAGGCCTTGGCGATCACCTCCGGGCCGATGCCCGCCGGATCGCCCATCGAGATCGCCAGCGGCGGGGTCACCGTCGACGGCCCCCGGCCATCGTCAGCGATACTCGACGATCGCGTCGCGGCGCAGGTCGCGCAGCTTGCGCTGGGCGACCAGATTGACGCGTTCCTGCTCCATCGACGCCTGCATCTGCTCCATCGACGGCAGGCCGGCGCTGCGCGGATCGTCGCGGCCGCACAGCACGAGCACGCGCACACCCTCGTCCGGGGTGCCGAAGGGCGGCGTTGCCTGGCCGACCTGAAGCTGGAGCATGATCTCCTGAAGCGCGGGCGGCAGATCGCGCACGCGCACCGAATCATTGTCGACGACCTCGGCACCGAGGTCCTGGGCCACCGCGCCGACATTGCCGCAACCGCGGATCTGCTGCGTCGCCTGGGCAAAGGCGGCCGCGCGATCGGTCGCCTGCGCCTGGGTGGTGCCGGCGGGGAAGCGGATGGTCATCTGGCGCAGGCTCAGCCGCGCGTCGCGCGGGTCCGCGGTCAGCACCTTGCGCTTGTCGACGAGGTAAAGCAGCGAGAAGCCGCCCGGCACCTCGATCGGGCCGGCGACCTGGCCGATCTGCATCCGCTGCGCCGCGTCGGACAGCTGCGACGGGAGCATGCCGGGGCGCACCCAGCCGAGATCGCCGTTCACCGCCTTGGTCGACGCCTCCGAATAGGTGCGCGCGAAATATTCGAAGGGCGCGCCGCCGCGCATCTGTTCGAGCATCTGCTGGACCGCGGCGTAAACCTCGTCCGCGCGCTCGGGCGTGGCGGAGAGATAGACTTCCTTGAGGTGGAACTCCTCGGAGCCCTTGGAGGCTTCGAGGCGTTCGAGCACCGACTTCACTTCCTCCTCGCCGACATTGACGAAGGGCTGGACCTGGCGGCCGAGCAGGCGGTTCCACGCCAGCTCGCCCTCGATCTGGCGGACCATCGAGCGTTCGGAGGAGCCGACGCTGCGCAGATATTCGCGCATCTGATCGGGCGAGCGCCCGAAATTGCGCGAGATGCGGGCAAAGCCCTGCGCGATTTCCGTCGGCGTGATCGTGATCTCGTTGGCGGCGGCTTCCTGGATCTGCAGCGTCTCGTCGATCAGGCTGCGCAGCACCTGAAGGCGAAGCTGGTCGCGCTCCTGCGCCGACAGATTGATCTGGTTCAGCGCGACGATCATGTTGACGCGGTGGTCGACATCGGTCCCGGTGATGACCGCGCGATTGACGATCGCGGTCGGCTTGCGGATGTTGGGATCCTGCTTGCCGAAGATCTGGAGCCCCTCCGGGATG
This sequence comes from Sphingomonas sp. CCH15-F11, assembly GCF_001557005.1. Classification (NCBI taxonomy): domain Bacteria; kingdom Pseudomonadati; phylum Pseudomonadota; class Alphaproteobacteria; order Sphingomonadales; family Sphingomonadaceae; genus Sphingomonas; species Sphingomonas sp. CCH15-F11. The sequence continues at coordinate 28,999 of NZ_LSKG01000018.1, forward strand.
TTCAGCCCGGCGGCGCTGTCGCCGCCATCCTGGGTGGCGAGTGCGGCCGCGCCGGTCGTGGCGAGCGCTGCGGTCATGGCGAAGCGCACAAGGCCGCGCTTCCAAACGTCGATGTTCATCTTCACCCGATCAATCTTTCTCTCCGGCGTCACGGGCGCCGGCCACTGCGTGCCGCATATCTTTCACAATTGCGGCTGAACCGGGGCTTACCGCCCGAGATTCTTCAATTCCAGCGTCAGCAGATAGCTGTTGCCGCGCCGCGCGTCACCCAAATCCTGATAGTCGCGACGCCAGGTCAGGCCAAGTTTGAGGCAGTCATCCTCATAGGCGAAGCCAAGCCGGTGCCGCACCGGCTGGAAACCGTCCGACGGCGACAGCGTGTCCTCGTTGCGGTCGGTCAGGTCGACCGTCGCCGATCCGAACAGCGACCAGAAGCCGGCAAAGGCGACGCGCGCGCCGACCCGGGCTTCCTCGCGATCCTGAAGATCCTCGCCCGTCGTCGCGATATCGCGGTTGAGCCGGAGATAGCCGAGCAGCACATAGGTCTTGCGCGAGCCGACGGTCGCGTCGACCTCGTTGCGGCGCACGGCCAGATTGTCCTTGTCGAGCCGATAGCGGTGGGTCAGCGACACGAAGTCGCGGAAGCGGACGTCGGTGCGCCCGACGATGTCCGACAATCGGTCGCTGAGCCCGGTGCCCTCGGGCAGGATCGCGGTGCGGTTGTTCAGCCGATAGCTTTGCCCGACATTGGCGTCGATCGCCACGCCGGGCAGGCTGAGCGCATATTCGACGCCATAGGTGACGCGCGACGAATCCTCGAACCGGTCATAGCCGGGGAAGCGGTTGAGCGAGAACAGGTTGACGTCCTCAAGGTCGATGGCGCGCGAATCCTCGTTCGGGATCTGGAAATTGCGGATGCGCGGCGCGACGACCAGCTGGACGCGCGGCGTGATCCGCTGGGTCCCGCCCAGCGCCGCGCCGATGAACGGCCATATGACGTCGAGCGCGGCGAGCGCGATCCCGCGTGCCTGGAAACCGTCGCGACCGCGATAGCTTTCGACCAACGTCGTCAGCACATCGTCGCTGTTGTAGAGGTCGCCGCGCACCAGACCGGTGAGCGTGATGTCGTGCCCCCAGTTGCTGACCCGGCGCAGGTCCCATTGCGCGGAGGCGAAGGCGCGCTGGGTATCCTGCCCATCGGCGCGGGCAAGCGCGAGCGTGCTGGCGTTGATGCGGATGACGCCGCCCAGCAGCGGGTCGGCGATGCGGCGCCGATATTCGATTTCCGGCAGCGCGATCGGCTGGAGCGACTGGGTATCGCCGAGGCGCAGCGTCTGGACCGCCCAGCCGTTGATCGCGAAATAGCTGTCGCGATCGATCCGCTCGACATTGAAGAAGCTGCGCAGCCGGTCGTCGCGCGAAATGTCGTAGCGGCGCAGGAAGGTGCGGTCGGTCGCAACGCGCAGCGTGCCGGCGATGCTCCAGCGCGGGTCGAGCTGAAACCGCCCGTTGCCGTCGATATAGCCGCGGAACTGCTGATCGCTGTCGACCAGCCCGCCGCCGGGGCCACGATCGTCGCTCTGCCGGCTGTAGGTTGCGTAACCGCGCACGCGATAGGCGCCCCGGTCGGTCAGCGCGCGATATTCGCCCTCCAGCAGCGGCAGCGAGTCGGTGAACAGGTGGGGCGTGAGCGTCAGGTCGCGGTTGGGCGACAGGTTGAAATAATAGGGCACCGCGATTTCGAGGCCGTTGACGCGATCGAGCCGGATCTGGGGCGCGAGCACGCCATTGTCGCTGAAATCGCCGACCGGATGCGAGAAGGCCGGCAGCGGCAGCGTGGCGAAGCCGAAGATCGACAGGCGCGCGCCATAATAGCGGATGCGGTGGCGCGCGGGATCATAGACGACGCGGACCGCCGTGATCTTCCACGACGGCTCCTTCGGGCAACCCTCGTTCGAGGTTACCGCGCACGGGGTATAGGCCGCGCGCTCGACCGTCACGACGCCGCCGTCCGAGCGCGTGCCGCGTTCCGCCGCGATCCGCCCGCCCTGATCAAGCACGACGAGCATGTTTTCGACCATGCCGTCGCGCAGCGTGTCGGTCAGTTCGATGCGGTCGCCATAGGCCACGTCGCCTTCGGGATTGGTGACCGCGATGTTGCCGTCGGCGACGACCTGACCCGATTTGCGGTCCCAGCGCACCCGGTCGGCGCGCAGCCGGTTGCCGGCGCGGCTGAGCCGCACGTCGCCGCGCGCGACGACGATGTCGCCTTCGCTGTCATATTCAAGCTCGTCGGCGGAGAACAGGATCTCTTCCTCCGCATCCGACTGGGCGATGTCGGCGGCGGTCGGCGGCGCGACCGGGCGGTCGGACAGGTCCTGGGCAGCGGCACCGCCGGTGGCGAACAGCGAAAACGCGCCGAACAGGATCAGGGCGTTACGCTTCACCTCGACCAACCTCTTCTATGCGCTCGGGCGGAGGAGCGCGCCAGTGACGGTCGCGTCCTATCGCACCGGTCACCGCATTCCGCAATCGCAAGCGGTCGCGGCGTTGCGCCCCGGGCGGTCGGGGCCTAGATGCCGAGATCTGCCGGACGACGCCGCGCGGCACGCCGCGGTGCCGCCCATGGACCGAACGATAACAGAAAGATCGCGCATGAATATCGAACTGGCCACCGTCATCCCCGCCGCCGCGGTGGTGGTCGTCCCCGTCCTGAAGGCGCGCGCCGCCGAGCTCGCGCTCCGCGCAATCGCCGCCGCCAATCACAAGCTGGTGAACGCCGCGCTGGAGGGCGCGCGCTTCGACGGCGATCCGGGCAGCCTGGTCGAGCTGGTGCTGCCGGACGGCGAGGCGGTGCAGCGGCTGGTGATCCTGGGCATCGGCGAGGGGCAGGAGGGCGAGCTGGAGCGCGCGGCCGGCGCGCTGGTCGGTCGCTATCTGGTGTCGGGCCATACCGCACTGGCGGTCGACTGGTCGGGCGTCGCGTCGATGCTCAGCGCGGCGGGCATCGCGCGCTTCGCCGCTGCCGCAGTCCAGCGCGGCTGGCGCTACGATGTCTATCGCACCACGCTGAGCGAGCGTCAGCGCCCGACGCTGGCGACGGTGACGATGGTCGGCACGCCCGACGGGACGGCGGCCGAATGGGCGCATCGCGACGCGGTGACCCAGGGGCTGCTGTTCACCCGCGCGCTGGTGACGGAGCCCGCCAACATCCTGTATCCCGAAAGCTTCGTCGAACGGTGCAGCGGCCTGGCCGAGCTGGGCGTGACGCTGACCGTGCTCGACGATGCGGCGATGCGCGAGCTGGGCATGGGTGCGCTGCTGGGCGTGGCGCAGGGATCGGTGCGCGGCGCACGGCTGCTGGCGATGCACTGGGATGGACGCGGCGATGGCGGCAATCCCGATGTCGCGCTGGTCGGCAAGGGCGTGACCTTCGACACCGGCGGCATCTCGATCAAGCCAGCGGCCGGCATGGAAGACATGAAGTGGGACATGGGCGGCGCGGGCGCAGTCGCGGGCGCGATGCGCGCGCTGGCGCTGCGCAAGGCGCGCGCGAACGTGATCGGCGTCGTCGGCCTGGTTGAGAACATGCCCGACGGCAATGCGCAGCGCCCCGGCGATGTAGTCACGTCGATGTCGGGCCAGACGATCGAAGTCATCAACACCGATGCCGAGGGGCGGCTGGTGCTGTGCGACGTGCTGACCTGGGTCCAGCGCAATTACCGGCCGGGCACGATCGTCGACCTTGCCACGCTGACCGGCGCGATGATCGTGTCGCTGGGGCATGAGCATGGCGGGCTGTTCGCCAATGACGATGCGCTGGCCGATCAGTTGCTGGCGGCGGGCAGGGCGACCGGCGACCTGTTGTGGCGCTTCCCGCTGGGGGATGCGTACAACAAGCTGCTCGATTCGCCGATCGCGGACATGAAGAATGTCGGCCCGCGCGGCGCGGGGTCGATCACGGCGGCACAGTTCATCCAGCGCTTCGTCGATGTCGGCGTGCGCTGGGCGCATCTCGACATTGCGGGCATGGTGTGGGCGGACAAGCCCGGCGCGACGCATGACAAGGGCGCGACCGGCTATGGCGTGCGTCTGCTCGACCGGTTCGTCGCCGATCATTTCGAGCGTTGAGCGTTTGCCCGGAATGCGCGCTTGATCGATGTGAGGCCCGGATTACCCGTCTCCCCGGGCTTGACCCGGGGCCCCGCTGTTTCTTGCGGCGGATCAGATAGCGGGACCCCGGCTCAGGGCCGGGGTGACGGGGAAAAATGGGCTGTGTCTCGCGACAATTGCCATTATTCGTCACCGTCTAAGGTTCGGCGGGTGGTGTGGGACATGGCGGCGTGAAGGTCGATTTCTACCACCTGACCCGCCAGCCGCTCGACGCGGTGCTGCCGCGCATCGCCGAGAAGGTGCTGGCCGATGGTGGCCGGCTGGAGATCGTGGCGGGCGACGCGGAGCAGCGCGCCGCGATCGACCGGTTCCTGTGGACCTGGTCGGCGGAAAGCTTCCTGCCCCATGCGATCGCCGGCGCGATGGACGATGCCCGCCAGCCGATCCTGATCCGCGCGGCGATTGCGGCGCCCGATCCGGCGGGGCATGTCGCAATCGCCGACGGGCACTGGCGCGACGAGGCGCTGGGGTTCGCGCGCGCGTTCCACTTCTTCGACGACGCGACCATCGCCGAATCGCGCGCGGCGTGGAAGGCGCTGGCGACGCGCGATGGCGTCGAGCGGCGTTACTGGAAGCAGAACGCGCACGGACGCTGGGAGCAGGCGGCTTGAGCGCCAAGCGGGCGGCGCTTGCATCTTTGCCGGCCCGCGACTAGGGAGCCGCGACTTTCCCATTCCCCATCAAGACAGGAGCCCGAACGGCCATGGCCGCCACCCGGACCTTTTCGATCATCAAGCCCGATGCCACCCGCCGCAACCTCACCGGTGCGATCACCAAGCTGCTGGAGGATGCGGGCCTGCGGGTCGTCGCGTCGCGCCGCATCCGCATGAGCCGCGCGCAGGCCGAGAAATTCTATGGCGTGCACAAGGAACGGCCGTTCTTTGCCGACCTGGTTGCGTTCATGACCTCGGGCCCCGTCGTCGTCCAGGTGCTGGAAGGCGAGAATGCGGTCGCGCGCAACCGCGAGGTGATGGGTGCGACCAACCCCGAGAACGCGGCCGAAGGCACGATCCGCAAGCTCTATGCCGAGTCGATCGAGGCCAACAGCGTCCATGGTTCGGATTCGGACGAGAACGCCGCGATGGAAATCGCGCAGTTCTTCAAGCCGGAAGACATTGTCGGCTGATTCCGCGTATCGCCGCGCCGGTTCGCTGCCGGCGCGGTCGTGTCGGGGACCCGGCATTGAAAGTCACCGATTTGGCATCGTGCCGGCTTGCCAGGATTGGCCGCCCGGGCCTAGCATCGCAGGACCATCAAGCGTTACGCGTTAGGTCCGGCGATGCCCTTCAACGATCCTTGGGAGCCCTATCGACCGGGCGACTTTATCTTCGGCATCAACGAGGCGATCGCCGCCTTTCAGAAGGCGAAGTCGGTGGCAAAAGCGACGACCGCGGACAGCGTCGTGACGGTCCGTCAGCTCACCGACCAGCGATCTGGCCTGGACAAATTTTCCGACGCCCGGCTGGCACAGAACACCGCGTATCTCGACAGCCTGGAGCGGCATCCCAAATATCATGCCGTCTATTCCGGTGGGTCGGCGAGCCCGGGCACGCCCAAGTCGAACGCCCAGTTTCGGCTGAAATCGAAAAACGCGCTCAATCACTATGTCGAGGCCGGGATCGGTGTACACTTCATCCTGGACGGGCTGAACCTCGACGAAGTCGTCAACAAGAACTTCAAGGTTCCGGGTAAGCCGCAAAGCCCGAACAACGAATTCAAGCATTCGGCGACCGACAAGATCCGGACGGTCACCGGAGCCGAGTTGCGCTGGATCTACCGAAATCGCGACCGCCCCGACGTGCAGAAATTCGTGCAGTTCTGGTTCAAGGGCAATCCGTGTCCGCCGCCATGGACGCTTCTGTTCAAGGCGCTCGATTCCACGGCCCCGGACTGGCAGATTTACGAGGACAGCCGCCACGGCGGCGTGGCCGCATCGTCGTCGGCGACGACGGTCTAGAATGCGTCGGCGACATCCATCAGCCGGGTGAGCCGTTTCGGCGCGGCCAGCCGCCAGCTGCGCGCCAGCCATTCGCCGACATGCGCCCAGTCGGTGTCGCCGGTGTCGAGCCGCACGCCGATCCAGCCCGACGGCCCCAGATAGGGCGGGCGATAGTAGAGCGCGGGATCGCGTTCGATCAGCATCGCCTGTTCCTCGACCCCGCTGGTGCGCACCAGCACCGCGGTGATGCCGTTGCCGTGATGGTCGGCGGAGAAATAGGCGAAGAACTTCCCGCCCTCGACGAAGAAGCCCGGCGCGCCGTGCGACAGCTTCTCGCGCGCTTCGGGCAGCGCCAGCGACAGCTCGCGTACACGGCTCAGCGGATCGTCGGCAGGCTGCCCGGCGCGCACCCAATCGGCGAGGATGCGCGGATATAGCTGATGCTCGGCGATTAGCACGCGCGCTGCCAGGGATTCGGCAGTGTCACCCGGCAGGATCGCGACGGGCGTCTGGCCCAACACCGGGCCGTCATCCAGTTCGGCAGTGACGAGGTGAACCGAACAGCCGCCATGGCTGTCGCCCGCCGCCAGTGCGCGTTCGTGCGTGTGCAGCCCCTTGTAAGCAGGGAGCAAAGACGGGTGGATGTTGACCATCCGTCCGGCCCAGCGTTCGACAAATTCGGGCGACAGCAGCCGCATATAGCCGGCGAGCGCGACATGGGTGACGCCGGCTTCGCGCAGCGCCGCGTCGATCCGCGCGTCGAAATCGGCGCGCGCCATTCCCTTGTGGCTCAACGCGAAGGTGGCGATGCCCTCCGCGGCCGCAAGCGTCAGGCCCGCTGCGTCCGGGTCGTTGCTGGCGACCAGCGCGAGGGCAAAGGAGCAATCGGCCGCGCGCGAGGCGTAGAGCAGCGCCGCCATGTTCGACCCGCGTCCCGAGATCAGAACGCCCAGACGCGCACGATCAGCCATGCACGTGCGTCGCGGTCCAGGGCGCGCGCGCGCTCCACGTCTCCGCGCTGCCCGTGACCGTACAGCCGCGCTCGCCAGCCGCCACCTCGCCGAGCGTGAACACCGTCTCGCCCGCCGCGGTCAGCTCGGCGGCGATCGCGTCGGCCGTGTCGACGGTGACGATCGCAACCATGCCGATCCCGCAGTTGAAGGTGCGCGCCATCTCCTCGGGCTCGATGCGGCCCTGTGCCTGCAGGAATGCCATCAGGCGCGGCAGCGGCCAGCGATCGGCGTCGATGCGCGCGTGGCAGCCAGCGGGGAGGACGCGCGGCACATTCTCAAGCAGCCCGCCGCCGGTGATGTGCGCGAGGCCGTTGATCCGCCCCGCGCGCACCAGCGGCAACAGGCTGCGCACATAGATGCGCGTCGGCGCCATCAGCGCGTCGATCAGCAGCACGTCCTGATCGAACAGCGCGGGGCGATCGAGCTTCCAGCCGCGATCGGCGGCGAGGCGGCGGACGAGCGAGAAGCCGTTGGAATGAACCCCGGTCGAGGCGAGGCCCAGGATGACGTCGCCCGGCGCGATCCGTCGCCCGTCGAGCAGCCGGTCGCGCTCGACCGCGCCGACGCAGAAGCCGGCGAGGTCATAGTCGCCATCGGCATACATGCCGGGCATCTCGGCCGTCTCGCCGCCGATCAGCGCGCATCCGGCCTGACGGCACCCCTCCGCGATGCCCGCGATCACGCGTTCGGCGACCGCATTGTCGAGTTTGCCGCTGGCGTAGTAGTCGAGAAAGAACAGCGGCTCCGCCCCCTGGACGATCAGGTCGTTGGCGCACATCGCGACGAGATCGATGCCGACGCCGTCGTGGCGGCCGCTGTCGATCGCGAGCTTGAGCTTGGTGCCGACCCCGTCATTGGCGGCAACCAGCAGCGGATCGGTGAAGCCGCACGCCTTGAGATCGAAAATCCCGCCGAAGCCGCCCAGATCGGCATCGGCCCCGGCGCGGCGGGTGGCGCGCGCCAGAGGGGCAATCGCGCGGACCAGCGCGTTGCCGGCGGCGATCGAGACCCCGGCCTGGGCATAGGTATAGGGGGTGTCAGCGGGATCGGGATCGGTCATTGCGACCGACTAGCCAGTTCGGGCTTGGATTTCCACGCCCGCTTCGCCAAAAGACCCCCGAAATGGTTCGCGTCGGTTCCCACCGCCTGTTGATCGCCGCGCTGGCGGCCTGTGCCATGGCCGGCGGCGGGATCGTCGCCGCGCAGCAGGGTGCGGCGCCGGCGGCCGCGCCGGTATCGGCATCGGGCAGTTTCGAGGTGGGCGGGGTGCGCGTCGACGTCGCCGGCCCGAATGCGGAGGCCGCGCGGCTGGCGGGGTGGAAGCTGGCGGAGCGCCGCGCCTGGACCCAATTGTCGCGCCGGCTGCGTGGCAGCGAGGTCGCGCTGCCCGAGGGCGCCATCGACGGCCTGGTCAGCGGCATCATCATCGAGAACGAACAGATCGGACCCAACCGCTATATCGCGCGGCTGGGCGTCCTGTTCGACCGCAACCGCGCCGCCGCGATCCTGGGTGTCGCGGCACGCTTTGCGCGGTCGGCCCCGCTGGTGCTGATGCCGGTCGAATGGTCGGGCGGCACCGGCACGGTGTTCGAGCGCGAAACCGAATGGACGCGCGCCTGGGCCCGGTTCCGCACGAGCAACAGCGCAATCGACTATGTGCGGCTGACCGGCACGGGCCCCGACCCGTTGCTGTTCGACGTGGGACAGATCGGCCGGCGTGGCCGGGGGTGGTGGCGCACGATCCTGGACCAATATGGCGCGGACGATGTGCTGATTCCGCAGGTCCACCTCTATCGCCAATGGCCCGCCGGGCCGGTGGTCGGCGAGTTCATCGCGGGTTTCGGTCCCGACAACCGCATCCTCACCCGCTTCACGCTGCGCGTCGACAATGCCGACGCGCTGCCCGCGCTGCTCGACGAGGGGGTGCGGCGTATCGATGCGGCCTATCAGGACGCGCTGCGCCGCGGCCGGCTGCGCCCCGACGCGCTGCTCGCGGTGCGGCCGCCATCGCCCGAGGACGAGGTCGATCCCGCCGCGATCGAGGTCGACGACCTGCCGGTGGTGCCGACCGCGACGACCGGCGGCGCGATCATCAACGTTCAGTTCGATTCGCCCAGCGCCGGTGCGGTCACCGGCACAGAGTCCGCGCTGGCGGCGGTGCCTGGGGTCCGGTCCGCATTGACGTCCAGCCTGGCGCTCGGCGGGATTTCGGTGATGCGCGTCACCTATGACGGGTCGATCGCCGCCCTGCGCGCGGCGCTTGAGGCGCGCGGCTGGCAGGTGCAGGAAGGGCCGGGGACGCTGCGGATCCGGCGTGGGGCCTCGCCCGCGCCCGCCGCACCGGCCGCAGGCGCGGGGGACGCCCCGCAAAACGCGACGAACGAATGAACCAGCTCAACCTGCCGCTCGGCCCCGTGGCTGGCGCGCAAGAGGGCCAGTTCATCGTCAGCGAAGCCAATGCGCGCGCGGTGCACCACATCGAACATTGGGGCGCGTGGCCGGTGGCGGCGGCGCTGCTGACCGGGCCGCGCAAGTCGGGCCGCAGCCTGCTGGGGCGCATCTTTGCCGCGCGATCGGGCGGGCGGGTGATCGACGATGCCGAGCGCCAGGACGAGGAAACGCTGTTCCACGCATGGAACCACGCCCAGGCCGAGCGCCGGCCGCTGCTGATCATCGCCGACGTGCCGCCGCCCGAATGGCCCATCGCGCTGCCCGACCTGCGTTCGCGCATCGCGGCGACCCCTGTTGAGCGGATCGCGCCACCCGATGATGCGTTGATCATCCAGCTGATCCAGCGCGGGCTGGACGCGCGTGCGCTCTATTCGCGGCCCGACGTCGCGGCGTGGCTCGCCGGGCGCATCGAACGCAGCTATGTCGCCATAGAGCGAGTCGTCGACCTGCTCGAAACCGAGGCGCGCAGTCGTGACCGCCGTCGCCTGTCGGTTCAGCGGGCACGCGAATGGCTCGACGCCGCCGGGCTGCTGATCGACGAACCGACAATGGAGGAAACGGAGAAATTGTGACCGACCGCGCCGCCAAGTCCGCGACCCCGTCGGTGCTGTCGCCGATCGCCGCGCCCGACACGCGTTATTTCAACCGCGAGCTGTCGTGGCTGGCGTTCAACCGCCGCGTGCTGGAGGAGGCGTCCAACCTGGCGCACCCATTGCTCGAACGGCTGCGCTTCCTGTCGATTTCGGCATCCAATCTGGACGAGTTCTTCATGGTCCGCGTCGCGGGCCTGAAGGGCCAGCAGCTACAGAATGTCGAACAGAAATCGGTCGACGGGCTGACACCCACCCAGCAGCTCAACGCGATCGTCGAGGATGCCGGCGAGCTGGTCGACGCGCAGCAGGAATTGTGGCGCGACCTGCGCGTCCAGCTGGCGGTGAACGGCATTGCCGTGCTCGACCGCCACGAGATCGACGACGAGACCGCGGTATGGCTGCAAACCCATTTCCGCGAGCAGATCTTTCCGATCCTGACCCCGCAGGCGCTCGATCCGGCGCACCCGTTCCCGTTCATCCCCAACAAGGGGTCGAGCGTGATCTTCGACCTGGTGCGGCGCAGCGACCGCGAGCCAGTGCGCGAGCTGGTGCTGTTGCCGCCGACCATGCCGCGCTTTGTCCGCCTGCCTGGCGCGGCGGCGCGCTATGTCACCGTCGAGACGCTGATCAAGCATTTTTCCAGACTGCTGTTCCCCGGTTACGACGTCCAGGGCGCGGCGACGTTCCGCGTGCTGCGCGACAGCGACATCGAGGTCGAGGAAGAGGCCGAAGACCTCGTCCTTTATTTCCGCACCGCGATCAAAAGGCGGCGGCGCGGGCGCGTCATCCGGCTGGAGATGGAAACCGGGATCAGCGCGGAGCTCGAGGCGATCCTGCTCGAGGAATTGGGCGGGAGCGAGGCGCTGCTGACCGAAACGGGCGGGTTCCTGGGCATCGGGGACCTGAGCATGCTGGTCGACGAGGATCGCCCCGACCTGAAGTTCACGCCGTTCAGCCCGCGCTTTCCCGAGCGCATCCGCGAATATGGCGGCGACTGCTTCGCCGCGATCCGCGCCAAGGACATCATCGTCCACCACCCCTATGAGAGTTTCGACGTCGTCCTGGCGTTCCTGAAACAGGCCGCGAACGATCCCGACGTGGTCGCGATCAAGCAGACGCTGTATCGCGCGGGCAAGCAGTCGGCGGTCATCCAGGCGCTGATCGCCGCCGCCGAGAACGGCAAGTCGGTCACCGCGGTCGTCGAATTGAAGGCGCGTTTCGACGAGGAGCAGAATCTGTTGTGGGCCGACGCGCTGGAGCGCGCGGGCGTCCAGGTCGTCTATGGCTTCATCGACTGGAAGACGCATGCCAAGGTGTCGATGGTCGTGCGGCGCGAAGAGAATTGCTATCGCACCTACTGTCATTTCGGGACGGGCAATTACCATCCCGTCACCGCGCGCATCTATACCGACCTCAGCTTCTTCACCGCCAATCCGTGCCTGGGGCGCGACGCGGCGCAACTGTTCAACTACATCACCGGCTATGTCGAACCGACGCGGCTGGAGCTGCTGTCGATCTCGCCCGGCGGCTTGCGCCAGCGGCTCGTCGAGCTGATCGACGCCGAAATCGCGCATGCCCGCGCCGGCCGCCCGGCGGAAATCTGGGCCAAGATGAACTCGCTGGTCGATCCCGCGATCATCGAGAAGCTGTACGAGGCAAGCAGCGCGGGGGTGGAGATCGACCTGATCGTGCGGGGCATCTGCTGCCTGCGCCCCGGGGTCGCCGGCCTGTCCGACCATATCCGCGTCAAGTCGGTGGTCGGCCGTTTCCTGGAACACAGCCGCATCTGGTGCTTCGCCGACGGCAAGGCGCTGCCCCACAATGCTGCGCGGGTCTACATTTCGTCCGCCGACTGGATGCAGCGCAATTTCGACCGGCGCGTCGAATATATGCTGCCCATCACGACGCCGACGGTCCACGACCAGGTGCTCGACCAGGTGATGGTCGCCAACCTGATCGACACCGAGCAAAGCTGGGTGCTGCACCCGGACGGCGAGTATGAGCGGCTGGAAGCCGGCGCGCGGCCGTTCAACCTGCATCGCTATTTCATGACCAACCCGTCGTTGTCGGGACGCGGCGCGGCGCTGGCGAGCGCCGAATCGATGCCGAAAAAGCTGTCGCTGCGCCGGCGCGGCGGCGCGGGCGCGAGCGAAGCGGCGGAATGACCTCGCTATTGCTCAGCCGCGGTCGCCAGGCGGCGCGGCTCCGGGGCGGGGACCGGGCGAGCGAGCGCGTCGCGATCATCGACATCGGGTCGAACTCGATCCGCCTCGTCGTCTATCAGGGGCCGGCGCGGCTGCCCGCGATCCTCTTCAACGAAAAGGTGATGGCGGGGCTGGGCCGCAGCCTGAATGCCACCGGCGCGATTGATGCGGATGCGCTGGCGGCGGCGGAGGTCGCGCTCGCCCGGTTCGCGTGGGTCGCCCGCGAGATGGAGGTGTCGCGGCTGCGCACCGTCGCCACTGCCGCGGTGCGCGACGCGAGCAACGGCGCCGAACTCATTGCGGCGGCGGCGCGACTGGGGCTGAAGGTCGAATTGCTGTCGGGCGAGGCCGAGGCGATCGGCGCGGGACTCGGGTTGTTGTCCGCCGTGCCCGACGCCGACGGCATTGTCGGCGACCTGGGCGGCGGCAGTTTGGAGCTGGTGCGGGTCCGCGACGGCGAGCTGCACGAACGCGCGTCGTTTCCGCTCGGCGTGCTGCGGGTCAGCGGGATCCGCGCGACGGGCAAGGGCGCGCTCGACCGGCGGGTGCGCGAGCTGATCGGCGAAACCGGCTGGGCGGGCAAGGGCGCGGGCCTTCCGCTCTATCTGGTCGGGGGGTCGTGGCGGGCGCTGGCGCGGCTCGACATGCACCTGACCGGCTATCCGCTGCCGGTGATGCACCAGTATGAGATGCCGCCCGCGACGATCGCGCGGCTGATCCGCACGCTCGGTCATCTGTCCAAGGGCAAGCTGAAGGCGGTGCCCAACCTGTCGGGCGGGCGCATCCCGACGCTGAGCGACGCCGCGTCGCTGCTGGCGAAGCTGATCCGCCACCTCCAGTCACGGACCACGATCGTCTCCGCCTTCGGGCTGCGCGAGGGGCTGCTTTATGAGCAACTGAGCGGGGTCGAGCGGGCGCAGGACCCGTTGATCGTCGCGGCGCGCGACGAGGGCGCGCGGCTGGGCCGCTTTGCCGAGCATGGCGACCTGCTCGACCAGTGGATTGCGCCGCTGTTTGCCGACGAGGCGCCCGAGCTGGCGCGGCTGCGCCATGCCGCGTGCCTGCTCGCCGATGTCGGCTGGCGCGCCAATCCCGAGTTCCGCGCCGAGCGCGGTGTCGAGATCGCGCTACATGGCAACTGGGTGGCGATAGACGGCTTCGGCCGCGCGATGATCGCGCAGGCGCTGTTCACCTGTCTGGGCGGCGGCATCGCGTCGCCCGATCCGCTGATGCGGCTTGCCGACTATGAATCGCTCGAGCTGGCGTGTCGCTGGGGGCTGGCGATGCGGCTGGGCCAGCGGCTGTCGGGCGGGGTGGCCGGGCCGCTCCAGCGCACACGGCTGGCGGTGGAGGATCGCCGGTTGCTGCTGCGCACCGAGCCTGCCGACGCGATTCTCTATGGCGAAGCGGTCGAACGCCGCCATCGCGCGCTGGCGGCGCTGTGCGGGCTGGAGGCGCGGCTGGGTTGAAGCTCCGGGCGCGGTGGTGCGCGTTCGTTGCGGCCGCCGTTGCGTGTGGATGCCCGATCAAGTCCGGCATGACGGGTGGGAGGCCCGCGTAGCCCTTTTCCCGATCTTCACCCCGTCCTCGTGCCGGGGTGACGGCGAAGACCGTAACGGTGGGGCTAGACGTGCAGTTCCTGCTCACCCGCAGGCGAGGCGGGTCACGACATTCTTTTCGTCGACGTCGATGTTGAGCCGATCCTGACGATAGTCCATCGTCACTGCCATTCCGGGCTGGATCCAGCGCAGCGTGCGCGCACCGCTGCGGTCGCGGGCGTCGAGCCCGAGCGCGGCGGTGGCGGGCCGCCCGATCAGGTCCTGCACCGGCGCCGCGTCGCACTCGCCCGCGTCGGCGACGGGCGGCGGGGGCGCGGTACCGCCAGGGGCGGCGCATCCGGCCATCATGAGGGCAAGCAGCAGGGGCGGCTTCGCGATCATGCCTTTTCCTCCGTTCGCGTCATCTTGAGCTTGCCATTGCGCACCGCGAAGGCGAGCTGACCCTCGACCAGCGCGAGCGCGTCGCGGCCGAACTGCTCGAAGCGCCAGCCCTCCAGGATCGACAGGCCCTGGCGCTGGCCCGCCGCCAGCGCCTCCAGATCGTCGGAGCGGGCGAGCAGCCGCGCGGCGACGTCCAGCTCGCGCGCGCGAATCTTGAGCAGCAGCTTGAGCAGGTCGGCGACCAGCGATCCTTCGCGCCCGAGCGAGGGCTTGCGGTCGTCGCGCGCGGGCAGTTCGTCGGCGCGCATCGGCGTCGCGGCGGCGAGTGCCGCCATCAGCCGCGCGCCGATGTCGTTCGACCCCCAGCTGGCCGACAACCCGCGCACCCGCGTCAGGTCGCTTTGGCTGCGCGGCGGATTGCCCGCCAGGTCGGCGATCGTCTCGTCCTTCACGATGCGGCCGCGCGGCAGGTTCTTGCCCCGCGCTTCGACCTCGCGCCAGCGGGCCAGCGCCTTCAGCCGCCCGAGCACGTCGGGCTTGCGGCTGTTGATGCGGATGCGTTGCCACGCGTCGTCGGGGTCGGTCACGTAATTGGCGGGATCCGCGGTGCGCTCCATCTCCTCGTCCAGCCAGTTGCCGCGCCCGGTCTTGCGCAGCCGTTCGAGCATCTTGGGGAAGATGGCGGACAGATGCGTGACGTCGGCGATCGCATAGTCGATCTGGCGCTTGTCGAGCGGACGGCGGCTCCAGTCGGTGAAGCGCGCGCCCTTGTCGATCGACACGCCCAGCCAGGCATCGACCAGGTTGGAATAGCCGACCTGCTCGCCTTGCCCCAGCGCCATCGCTGCGATCTGGGTGTCGAACACCGGATGGGGCGTCTTGCCGGTCAGGTTCACGACGATTTCGATATCCTGGCCGCCGGCGTGAAAGACCTTCAGCACGTCCTCATTGTCGGTCAGCAGCTCGAGCAGCGGGGTCAGATCGATGCCCGGTGCCATCGGGTCGATCGCCGCGGCCTCATTGGCGTCGGCGACCTGGATCAGGCACAGCTCGGGCCAGTAGGTGTTTTCGCGCATGAACTCCGTATCGACCGTGATGAAGGGCGATTGGGCAAGCCGGGTGCAGAGATTGGCGAGGGTTGCGCTGTCCTCGATCAGGCCGTGAATATGCATCTTCCTTCCATAGCGATGTCGCGCCGCTTGACAAAGGGTGGCGCGGCGCGGATTCGCGCGGCTCGCATTTTCACCGGCGGCGCGGGGCCGCGCCGCGAAACTAGAGACCGCAACGTCATGCACGCCTATCGCACCCATCACTGCGCCCAGCTGACCGCCGCCCAGGTCGGCGAGACCGTCCGACTGTCGGGCTGGGTCCACCGCAAGCGCGACCATGGCGGCGTGCTGTTCATCGACCTGCGCGATCATTACGGCATTACCCAGATCGTCGCGGACAGCGATTCACCCGCGTTGCCGATACTGGAATCGGTACGCACGGAGTCGGTCGTCACCATCGACGGCGTGGTCAAGAAGCGGTCCGACGCGACGATCAACCCGAACCTGCCGACCGGCGAGATCGAGGTGTTCGCGCGCGGGGTGACCGTCCAGTCGGCGGCGCACGAGCTGCCGATGCCGGTCGCGGGCGAGGCGGAATATCCCGAGGATATCCGGCTGCGCTATCGCTATCTCGATCTGCGGCGCGAGAAGGTCCACGCCAACATCATGCTGCGCGCGCAGGTGATCGCTTCGCTGCGCCGCCGGATGATCGACCAGGGCTTTACCGAGTTCCAGACGCCGATCCTGACCGCGTCGTCGCCCGAGGGCGCGCGCGACTATCTGGTCCCCAGCCGCGTCCATCCGGGGAAGTTCTATGCGCTGCCCCAGGCGCCGCAGATGTTCAAGCAGCTGCTGATGGTCGCCGGCTTCGACCGCTATTTCCAGATCGCGCCGTGCTTCCGCGACGAGGATGCGCGCGCCGACCGGTCGCCCGGCGAGTTCTATCAGCTCGATTTCGAAATGAGCTTCGTCACGCAAGACGATGTTTTTGCAGCGATCGAGCCGGTGCTGCACGGCGTGTTCGAGGAATTTGCCGACTGGCAGGGCAAGGGCCGCACCGTGTCGTCGCTGCCGTTCCGCCGCATCCCGTACCGCGAATCGATGCTGAAATATGGCAACGACAAGCCTGACCTGCGCAATCCGATCGAGATCGTCGACGTGACCGATCATTTCCGGGGTTCGGGCTTCGGTATCTTCGCGTCGCTGGTCGACAGCGGCAGCGTGATCCGAGCGATCCCGGCGCCCGGTGCGGGCGCGGGCAGCCGGAAGTTCTTCGACGACATGAACAACTGGGCCAAGTCCGAAGGCTTTTCGGGGCTGGGCTATATCAACATCAAAGGTGGCGAGCCCGGCGGGCCGATCGCCAAGAACCACGGGGCGGAAGCGACGGCGAAGCTGGTCGAGTCGCTGGGGCTCGGCCCCGATGACGGCGTGTTCTTCGCCGCCGGCAAGGAGGCACAGGCGGCGAAGCTGGCGGGTCTGGCGCGCACGCGCGTGGCCGAGGAGCTGAAGCTGATCGACGACAGCCGCTTCGAATTCTGCTGGATCGTCGACTTCCCGATGTTCGAATATGACGAGGACGCGAAAAAGGTCGATTTCAGCCACAACCCGTTCTCGATGCCGCAGGGCGAGCTGGAGGCGCTGGAGACCAAGGATCCGCTCGACGTGCTGGCGTACCAGTATGACATCGTCTGCAACGGCGTGGAGCTGTCGTCAGGCGCGATCCGGAATCACCGGCCCGAGATCATGTACAAGGCGTTCGAGATCGCCGGCTATACCCGCGAGGACGTCGACACGAATTTTGCGGGCATGATCAACGCCTTCAAGTTCGGCGCGCCGCCGCACGGCGGCTCCGCGCCGGGCGTCGACCGCATCGTCATGCTGCTGGCGGACGAGCCGAATATCCGCGAAGTCATCACCTTCCCGATGACCCAGAAGGCCGAAGACCTGATGATGGGCGCACCGGGCCCGGTCAGCGCCAAGCAGCTGCGCGAGCTGAATATCCGGCTGGTGGAAGCGGCGAAGGGGTAAGGGGCGCTCGGACGCTAGTTCGGTTCGGAGCCAACGCTCGCTCATTCGTCGTGCCGGTCTCATGCCGGCATTCACGGTGCCGTGCCGAGCGAACGTTGGTGCAATGGGCGCGGTGGACCCCGGCACGAGGCCGGGGTGACGAAGGGAAGGGGCGGGGTCGCGCTCGTCCTGGCCTTCCAAACCTGCCCCGCTCCTCCACATTGTTACCACTCTCGGATCGTCACCCCGGCCTTGTGCCGGGGTCCACCGGGCCGCGCAGTACCGAAGGTTGTGACATTTCGTCCGTGAATCTCGGCACAAGGCAGGGATGACTAGGACATCGCCAGAGCGCGCGTCACTCCAACGTTATCACGCTCTGATGGCGCGGTGGAGCCCGGCACAGGGACGGGGTGAAGGCTTTGAGAACGGCTGGCAGTCCGCCGCTTGCCCTGACCGTCCATGCCGGCCACACTCGCGCCCATGACCATCAAGCTCTCCGACTATGAACGCGGCGCGTCGTTCGCGGGCGACTATTCCGATGCACTGAAGGATGTGCAGGAACGCCTGGAGCGCATCCAGGTCGCGCATATCTGTCACAAGCGCGCCGCCATCATCGCGATCGAGGGATGGGATGCGGCGGGCAAGGGCGGGATCATCAAGCGGCTGACGTCGCTGTGGGACCCGCGCTATTTCGAGGTCTATCCGATCGGTGCGCCGACGCCGGAGGAGAAGGGCCGGCATTTCCTCTACCGTTTCTGGACCAAGCTGCCCCAGCCGGGTGATA
Organism: Sphingomonas sp. CCH15-F11; assembly: GCF_001557005.1. Lineage (NCBI taxonomy): Bacteria > Pseudomonadati > Pseudomonadota > Alphaproteobacteria > Sphingomonadales > Sphingomonadaceae > Sphingomonas > Sphingomonas sp. CCH15-F11. Next base: position 47,155 of record NZ_LSKG01000018.1, read on the forward strand.
TCAACGTGTTCGACCGAACCTGGTACGGCCGGGTACTGGTCGAGCGGGTGGAGGGTTTCGCGACCAAGGCGGAGTGGAAGCGCGGCTATGACGAGATCAACGCGTTCGAGGCGCAGCAGGCCGAAGCCGGCGTGACCCTGGTCAAGCTGTTCATCCACATCACCCAGGAAACGCAGGACCGCGAATTTGCCGAGCGGCTGGACGATCCGTGGAAGCACTGGAAGACCGGCGCGGAGGATTATCGCAACCGCGCGCGGCGCGCCGACTATCTGGACGCGATGGCCGACATGTTCGCGCGCACCGACACCAAGGTCGCGCCCTGGACGGTGATCGACGGCAATGACCGCAAGGCGGCACGGATCGCGGCGCTGACCGCGATCGCCGATGCGCTGGAAGCAAAGGTGTCGATGACGCCGTCGGCGCTCGACCCCGATTTCGAGGCGATGGCGCGCGCCACGCTCGCCGCGAAGTGACGCGGCGAGCGTGGCCCCGCCATGGTGATGACCCTGGCGGCGGTCGTCTCAGGCGCGCTGATCGCGACCGCGCTCGGCCTGCTCGTCGCGTTGCTGCTGGGCGAGGCGGCCGGCGGCTGACGCAGATCAGGCCGCGGCGCGGAACTCGCCGTCGGGGCCCATTACGTGGAGCACGCCGTCGCTGATCGCGAAGAAGGCGCCGTGAAGCTTGAGCTTGCCCGCCGCCTCGCGCTCGGGAATGAAGGGGAAGGTGCGCAGATTGGCGATCGAGGTGCGCACGGTTTCCAGCTCCATCTCGCGCGCGGCCTCCGGGCTGTCGCCGAACTTGGCGCGCACCCGCGCACGCGCATCGTCGAGCAGGCTGACCCAGTCATGGACGAAGCCGCCCTCGCCCGGGGCGGAATCATGGAACATGCCGGTCAGCGCGGCATGAGCGCCGCCGCACTTGCCATGGCCCATGACGACGATTTCCTCGACCTCCAGCTTGGTCACCGCAAATTCGAGCGCGGCCGAGACGCCGTGATGGCCCGGCGACGTCTCGAACGGCGGAACCAGATTGGCGACGTTGCGCACGACGAAAATCTCGCCGGGCAGCGTGTCGAAGATCTGCGCGGGCTCGACGCGGCTGTCGGAGCAGGCAATGACCATCAGCTTGGGCGCCTGGCCCTCGGCCAGCGTCTCCCAGCGTTCGCGCTGGCGACGATAATCCGCGGTCCGGAACCGCTGATAGCCATCGAGCAGGTCGGTGAAATCGGTCATGGGTACTCCGTTCGATCGGTCAAATCCGCTCGGTTGAAGTAGCGACCCTGCGGGCATATTGCATCCGCATGAGGCGGGCCAGCAATGATTTGTTACGTGACGCCGCGTCCGCCCGTGCCCGCGATGCGGGCGGTGGTTGTGCGCGCCGGAGCGCATCGCTATCTCGCTGGCCATGAACGATCCCAGCCCCGTCCTTCGTCCCGCCACGCCGGCCGCGTCCGAACCGCGCCAGCGCAAGCCCGACTGGATCCGCGTCAAGGCACCGACCTCGACCGGCTTTGCCGAGACGCGCCAGCTGATGCGCCGGCTCAACCTGGCGACGGTATGCGAGGAGGCGGCTTGCCCCAATATCGGCGAGTGCTGGACCAAGAAGCACGCGACGGTGATGATCCTGGGCGATGTGTGCACGCGCGCCTGCGCCTTCTGCAACGTCAAGACGGGGATGCCGCGCAAGGTCGACCCGCTGGAGCCCGAGCATGTCGCGGTCGCCGCCGCCGAGCTGGGGCTTGAGCATATCGTCATCACCTCGGTCGACCGCGACGATTTGCCGGATGGCGGCGCGAGCCAGTTCGTCAAGGTGATCGAGGCGCTGCGGCGGAACACGCCGCGCACGACGATCGAGATCCTGACCCCCGATTTCCGCAACAAGGCCGAGGCCGCGGTCGAGGCGATCGTGGCGGCGCGGCCCGACGTCTATAACCATAATCTCGAAACCGTGCCGCGGCTTTATCCGACGATCCGCCCGGGCGCGCGCTATTATGCGTCGCTGCGGCTGCTGGAGAGCGTGAAGCGCCACGACCCGTCGATCTTCACCAAGTCGGGCATCATGCTGGGCCTGGGCGAGCAGCGGCTGGAAGTGCATCAGGTGATGGACGACATGCGGTCGGCCGATGTCGATTTCCTGACGATGGGCCAGTATCTCCAGCCGACGCCGCGCCACGCCAAGGTGATGGATTTCGTGACGCCCCAGGCGTTCGATTCCTTTGCTGCGATCGCGCGGGCCAAGGGGTTCCTGCTGGTCGCATCGTCGCCGCTGACGCGGTCGAGCTATCATGCCGGCGACGATTTCGCACGGCTGCGCGCCGCGCGCGAGGCGAAGCTCGCCAGGGCCTGACGCGATGCCGAAGCACAGCGAGACGCGGGTCTTGCCCTACACCCCCGAACAGATGTTCGACATGGTCGCCGATGTCGGTCGCTATGCCGAGTTCCTGCCCTGGGTCAGCGCGATCCGGGTGCGGTCGAACAACGACACCGAAATGGTCGCCGACATGATCGTCGGTTTCAAGGGATTGCGCGAGACCTTCACGTCGAAGGTCACCAAGTCGCGGCCCGAGCATCTGCATGTCGAATATGTCGACGGGCCGCTCAAATATCTGCGCAACGACTGGCGCTTCCGGCCCGACGGCGCGGGCGGCTGCGCGGTCGATTTCTGCGTCGACTTCGCGTTCAAGAACCGGATGTTCGAAATGCTGGCCGGCCAGGTGTTCGACCGCGCGCTGCGCAAGATGATCGGCGCGTTCGAGGCGCGCGCCGCGACGCTTTATGGCGCGACCGACGGCGGCATCAGCAAATCGAGCGCACACAGCGCCGCCTGAAGCCGGATCCCGCCGCGACCGTTGTTTTCAAACAGCCTGCTGTCGGCGACTACGTCCTTCGGATCGCCGCCGCGTTCAGCGCGCGCGAAGACGACCGTGCCGACCGGCTTCTTCTCCGTGCCGCCGCCGGGACCCGCGACCCCGGTGATCGCAACCGCGACGTCGGCGCGCGTCGCCTTCAGCGCGCCCTGTGCCATGCTCCACGCGGTTGCGATCGACACCGCGCCGAACGTATCGAGCACGTCCAGGCTGACCTTGAGCAAATCCATCTTGGCGACGTTGGAATAGGTGACGAAGCCGCCCTCCAGCACGTCGGACGAGCCCGAAATCTCGGTGAGCGCGGCGGCGACCAGGCCACCGGTGCAGCTTTCGGCGAGCGCGATGCGGCGACCGGCGGTGCGGTTCGCCTCGATCACCCGGCGGGCGGCGGCGACCAGTTCGGGCGGCAGCAGCGTGTCGATGGTCATCGCGGCAGCGGACAGATGTTGAGCGCGCGGGTGCGGCTGTTCTGCGCGCGCGCATCGATCTGGGCGAACAGGACGAGCAGCGCGGCGGTGTTGCGCGGCGGCAGCGGCTCGACCAGTGCCAGCGCGCGATCGATGACCGGGCAATCGGCGACATCGACCCGCGCGGCGATCAGCGGCCCGGCGAGCGCGCCGACCATCGGCCGGGCAAATTGCGAATCGAGGAATGCGAGGTTCTCGTCGCCGACCAGTGCGCCGAGCGCGCGGCGCGCCGCCGGCCAGGTGCGCGCGCCCTCATCGGCGTAGCGCGCGGTCAGCCGGCCGGTGCCGGTGCGCAGATAGGCGGAAGCGGGCAGGGCCGACGCGCAGCGATTGCCGACTTCGCGCACCAGATCGGGCAGGACATAGACGAACAGCGCCTCCGCATCGGCAGACGGGATGCAGGGCAGCGACGCCTGGCGCTGGGCGGCGAGCGCGTTCGCGCCGCTCGCTGCGAACAGCGCCGCGGCGGCGAGCCATCGAAGCACGGTCGATCTCATCATGGGTTCACGCCACTTTCTCCGCCGGAAGCCTGATGGTCGCGATCGCCTGCGCCGCGATGCCTTCGCCCCGTCCGGTAAAGCCGAGGCGCTCGGTCGTCGTCGCCTTGATGCTAACCTGCCCGGTGCCAAGCCGCAACAAGCCGGCGATGCGTTCGCGCATCGCGTCGCGATGGGGCCCGATCTTCGGCGCTTCGCAGATCAGGGTCAGGTCGATGAAATCGATGATGCCGCCCTGCGCCGCGACGAGCCCGGCGGCATGCGTCAGGAACTGCGCCGACTCCGCGCCGCGCCATTGCGGGTCGCTGGGCGGGAAGTGCGTGCCGATATCGCCGGCGGCGATCGTGCCGAGCAGCGCATCGGTGATCGCGTGGAGCGCGACATCGGCATCGCTGTGCCCGGCCAGCCCCTTGTGATGCGGGATGCGGACGCCGCCGAGCCATAGCTCCTCGCC